>JABFSP010000328.1 GCA_013140565.1 Ignavibacteria bacterium | reverse complement strand
GTTCAGAATTTCAAGTCCCGAGGCGGTTTTTGTATTCTTCACAAAAAAAGCTTTTGGATAAAAATTATTATTACGCAAAACATATTTGCTTCCCTTAAATACAGTTGTAAACATTGAATCATTGTAAGGCTGATCGGTAATAATATACTTTGTGCTCATTAAACGCCATGCTGCTGGATTTGTCAAGCCAACAACATCGTCCATATCCTGAAATATTCTAAGTTTTGCACCCTGGTAGCCATAATTGTTCTGAAGACGCCAGTATGCAAGTGTGTTCTCTCTAACAGGCTGACCCTTCTGCAGGTTCAGCACGCGGAAGTCATATGTATTCTTTTCATTCTTTAGGATCCAGTCAACGTAATCAGGGGTTTTAAAATATGATTCTATATCAGTTTTGTTATCCCAATGCAGCGTTTTAAAATCAATATGCCACAGGTCAACAACTGTAATCAATATTATTCCCAGCAGGAATAACTGGTATTTAACGCTACCTTTAACATAAAAATAACACATAGCGAACGCAGCAAGTAAAAGCAGGCTTACAAATATCATTTCAGATTTTACATTATCATAAGCTAGCTGGGAAATTTGCGAAACATACTGCTGGATCTGCTGCTGGTTTGCACCCTGCTGTGTCAATTTCTGTATCAGCGGACTTGAAGAAACCTGTGAAGTATAATAATCCTGGAAGCCTATAACGGATAATACAAACGGCAATGCAAGTATGGGGAAAATGAATTTTGCTGAACTTAAGAATCCCGCAGATTTAGCTTTATCTTTTGTTATTTCAATTACTGATTTTAACCCGAATGCAGCCAGAATCACAAACGCAACATTAATAAGTATATGAATCATTACAGGCGCGCGGAAACTTGAAAAGTAGGGGAGATTGTAAAACAGAATATCATACAGCAATGGCCATGTTCTGCCAAAAGATAACAGCAGCGCGATAAATGAAATTACGACCAATGCCTGAACAAGCGCGTTCTTTTTAAAATTATAATATATGCCTATGAATGCAAGCAGTATTGTAATTATACCAAAATACATTGGTGAAGTAGTGAAAGGCATTTGTCCCCAATATGTATTTGAGCGCTGACCCTTAACTTCTACATCACCAAATCCGACCCAATAGGGAACGAAGAACGTCATTACTTCAACTGGTGAAAATGACCAGTTGGTTGAGTATTCATAATCTGCAGCGCCGGAAGTTTTCTGCTCACCCGGTGCCTGTGTAATTGGCGGTACTCCGCGGATTGAGTACTTATTGTATTCCCGGCTGGATAGGTATGAATCAGCGTACATCATTGCGCTTAAGCCAACCCCCAAACCGAATACAATAAGCAGTATCAGCGCGGGTTTGAAATCAATTTTCTTTACTAAATTATATACAAGCCTGTAAACCATGTAAATGCCAATACCTGAGAAGAAATAGAACAGCATTTGCACGTGGTTAGAGCTCATCTGTACATGTATAAAGAATACAAGTATGCCAAAGTATAAAAGTATCTTAAAAATATTCTCTTTAATTTTCCCGGCTGCAATGAAATCATACAGCTTCTCAAGCATCAGGAAAACTGCGGGGAACATCATAACGGCAATCATCTTACTGTTGTGACCTACAATTATCATCTGTATAATTGGTGTTATGAACACCGCCGCAATAGCGGCATAAAGCGCAATGAGTTTATCTTTGAATTTATACTCAATTAGAAAATAAAACGAGAATGCGAATATTATATAGAACAGCACAATTGCCCAAACATCATTACCTGAAAACAACATGTAAATAATATCTCTTGCATAGACCCACACTGCGTGTGAAAGGTCGTATGTTCTTTCCAAATGCGGAACAAGTGCCGCGAAGCTTGGCATTCCGTTAAAAATATACGGCACCCATAATGGAAATTCACCTTTGGCTTTAGCGTCATCAAGGAATGTTTTAAAACTTCCCGAAGCGACATTATCCGCTGATGAGAATACCTTTCCGCCAAATAATCCTGAATTGAAAAAGATCATTATGAGTATCAGTATCACCGCAAGGAAAACGGGTGTCTGCCATTTTGCTGGAATAAAATCTATTGTATAACTTCTTGAAACATCCTTTTTTAATGGTGATGTTTTTGCCTGAGTTTTATTTGATGTTGATTGTGGTTTTGCCATATTCCTCTTTGTCATCCCCGCGAAAGCGGGGATCTCAATTTAAAATTCTTATATTTAACCTAAAAATATTTTTCCTTTTTCTGGAAAATTCTTAATTCTTAATTCGTAATTTTTAATTGTTTATCAAAAACTTCAGCTAATTTCCTTGTCAGAAGTTTTCTTTCATAAGCTTCAATCGCTTTTTTATCTGAAGTTGGTAAAATTGCGGTATTATTTTCAAAAAAACCATTATATAATTTAAGGTAGTTTTCTTTCAATACTTCAGGTTTATGGTGCGGATTGATTATTCCCGCTTTAGTCTCAACCAGCAGTTCACGGGCTTCACCCTCGCCCGTAATTGCAAATACAGGCTTGCCTGTTAAGGCGCTTGCGCCAAGGTACTCGAACACCTTGCCGCTTAATATCATTTTGGAATATTTATCTTCATCTATCAGCAGCAGCATTGCATCAGCTTTCATTAAATAATCAATGCTCACCGAGTGCGGCACATATGATACAATTTCGATGGTATCTTTTAGCGGAGAGTGATTTATGTATTCTATAATATCGCTTCCAAGCCTGCCAACGAAAATGAATTTGATTTTGTTTTTATCGACTTTGCCTTCTTTAACCAGTTCTGCAATTGTATCAAGCAAATAGTATGGATTCCTTTTGCCGTACATTGAGCCTGTATATACAATTGTGAATTTATCATTCTTCGCTTCGCTTATCTTAGTATGTTTGTAATCATCGGAATCAAATCCGTTGCGAAGTAATACAAAATCAGTTTTGGCTGATACCGCCGGGTACTTCCTTTCAAAATCATCCTTCATTCCTGATGCAACTATGGTTACAGTATCCGCTTTATCAAGCGTTGTGCGTTCATATTTCCTGTCGATCTTTTTCGGAAGGAACCAGCGGTTCGGTGTGGTTAAATAATCAGTCCATGCGTCGCGGAAATCAGATACCCATGGAATGGGTGTGCCGTACTTTTTTTCTGCGTACTTTTTCAGCTCCATAGCAATCAAAGCACAGGTGTATGGAGGTGATGAAGAAAATATTATATCAGGTCTTTCGCTATCTATTATTTTTTTTCCTTCTTTTAAAGCGTGTTTTTTCCAGCCAATTCTCGCATCGGGTATAAAAAATGTTGCGCGGATGAATTCAGCTACCTTGTCACTTAGGCGGGTTTTGCTGCCGCCATCAATATTATTTACGTCAACGGCTGTGGTTTTGGATTTACCTGTAAGCTTGCGGTAAAGGTCATACGGCTCAAATATTTCGGTACGGTGAACATCAATATCAGAGGGTACTTCCTTTAATAGTGATTCATCCCGTGCCGGGAAGTCGCCATCTTTCACTGTGAGTACAATAGGCTTCCAGCCGAATTCAGGCAGGTACTTAACGAATTTAAGCACACGCTGCACCCCGGGACCGCCTGAGGGCGGAAAGTAATATGAAATTATGAGTACCTTTTTCAATTAATGAGTTTATTTTCGAAAAGCAAAACATAGAATAGACACAAAGACTCAAAGACTCAAGGTGTAAATCTTCTTAGAATTTGTTTTTCCATTTTATGCCTTTTGTTTTTTTTGCTTTTCTATGAGACTTAGAGTCTGGCTTTGGGTTTTAAAGCTTTTTGCCAACTACAAGTACTCCTGTACCTTCGGGTTTGTTTTTATCATTCACATCAAGCCACATGAATAAAAGAGTCCACCATATTGTTAATGAATAATAGAAGGGGAGTATTATAAAGAACAATTGGGATTTATTAAGCATCAACATCGGATATTTTATTCCAAGCTTCCAGTAAAGATTACCCCATTTGCCGTAAGTATAATCAAAGCTCTCAATTTTAAATCCCGCACCTTCAAGCTTTGTGCAAATATCTTCTTTTGAATAACCGAGCCTTACATGCTCACCGATAAAGCTGTCATCATCTTCGCTTTCGGCATCGCTGCCGCCAATGTTGCTGGGAGTATTTATCATAACCCTGCCGCCCTGTTTTAATGCAGCGTAGAATCTTTTGAATACACCAATATCATCTTCAATATGCTCCATTACATCGACTGAAAGTACAAAATCAAACCTGTTCTTAAAATCAATTTTAGTCAGGTCAGCGTATTCAAATTCAGTATTTTTTATTCCGCATTTATCGAAGAAATATTTGCAGTCTTCAAGGTAGTCAACCTTTACATCAACGGCAAGCATTTTCATATTAGGGAATTTCTTCGCCATAAAATATGAATACTGCCCGAATCCGCAGCCTGCATCAAGTATATCATCAGGCGGATTCTTGCCATAGAGCTCTTTAATTTTCCGCTTTACGTACCATTCCCTAAGGAACATTAAACCAAGAATTTTGTAGAAAATTTTCCTTAAAAAGGGCGATCTTTTAACAATTCCGCCAATTTTATCTTTAATCGGGTCGTAGTGCAAATTATTAATTTTAATTGAATAATTGCGCAAAATATCTAATATAGTGTATAGTTACAATGGAAAATTGACGATACGTTGACCTCACTCCTCAAAAGGCCAAAGCAAAACCCCATCAGAGTTTTCGTATTTTTAAGATAATATTTTTAATTTTCAATTGTTGGAGAGTGAATGAGCTAATCCCCCCTTCAGTTAAAGGTGGGACGGGTTCTGTAATTTTTCCATTATTCAGATTGATCTAGTAATTGCGGTATTAATTAGATCTTCGACGGGGGTTTGTTGATAATAGCTCCGAAGGAGCGGCATGTTTTCTATTATTCAATATAGATTATTAATTCAAATTGATTTATTTTAGTGAAAATTAACACCATAATATGAGCACAAAATATATCATAAGCATAATCGTTTTACTTCTTACGGTGACAGCATGTAACTTTGTTGAAAAAGAGGTCAACAAATTAACGGGTCACGATGAAGAGAAAATTAAACGCCTTAAAAAAGATGGAGTTAAGTGCGAAGCTGAAATTCTAAAGGTTGAAGATATGAATATTACTGTCAATAAAAACCCGATGGTAAGGTTGTATCTCGAAGTTATGCCGCCGGGTGAGCCATCATTTGACGCACAGGTTGAAATGGTTGTTTCACGTGTTAATGTACCAAGGAAAGGTGATAATGTAACGGTATATTACAATCCTAAAGATAAAAGTGACATTATAGCGGAGTAAACCTTGATTAGCTTGATTAGCATGATTTTATTGATTCAAAGATCACTCTGATTTCTTGTTGTCTTAATCCGGGTAATCCTTTAATCATGTAAATCAGGGTTAAGTTTATATATTTTTTCAAAATTTCCAAACCGTTATCTTTGCCTTTCACATAAAAATCAAATATTTATATATAATGAAGAACGATTCAAAGAGTAATCCAATGGATAAGATCGTCTCGCTTGCCAAAAGGCGCGGATTTGTGTTCCAGTCATCTGAAATTTACGGTGGTTTGAACGGCTGCTGGGATTTCGGTCCTTTAGGAGTGGAATTGCTGAACAACATTAAGCAGGCATGGTGGCAGGCTATGACCTACCGCGATGATGTTGAAGGGCTCGATGCATCTATTCTTATGCATCCCAAGGTATGGGAAGCATCAGGGCATGTTGAGAACTTTACCGACCCGATGGTTGACTGCAAGCAGTGCAAAGCGCGTTACAGGGTTGATCTTTTGTTTGAATCGTTGCCTAAGAAAAGCAAGAAGCATATTGAAGATAAAATTAAAGTAACACTTGGTGCAGATAGTGCCGAAGTAAATGAAATTACCATAAATAATTATTTCAGTGATAATATTGATCATTTTACGGCGGATATAACATGTCCCACTTGCGGTAATACAGGTACATTTACGAATGCGCGCAAGTTTAACCTGATGTTCAAAACATATATGGGAGCAATTGAAAGCGAAGACTCAATTGCATACCTTAGACCCGAAACAGCGCAGGGTATATTTGTTAATTACGGTAATGTAAAGGAATCAACCAGGCAGAAACTGCCGTTCGGTATCGCGCAAATTGGTAAGGCTTTCAGGAATGAAATTAATACTAAGAACTTCCTCTTTAGAGTGCGTGAATTTGAACAGATGGAAATGCAGTATTTTGTTAAACCGGGCAGTGATGATGAGCTATATAACGAATGGAAAGAACACCGCATACAGTGGTGGGTTGATCTTGGCATAAAACGCGAGAACCTGAACTTCGCTCCCCACCCGGCGGATAAGCTTGCGCATTACGCCAAGGCTGCAGTTGATATTGAGTTTAAATTCCCCTTTGGTTTTGGTGAGATTGAAGGTATTCATAACCGCAGTGATTTTGATCTAAGCCAGCACACAAAATTTTCGGGTAAGAAGCTGGATTATTATGATGAACAGAACAAGGAACGTTTTATTCCGTACGTAATTGAAACATCAGCCGGCGCAACGCGCGGATTTATGGCATTCCTCTGCAATGCATTTGATGAAGATGAAGCACCAACTTCTGAGGGTAAATCAGAAGTACGAACAGTCCTCCACTTTCACCCCAAGCTTGCGCCGATAAAGTGCGCGGTTTTCCCGCTGGTGAATAAAGACGGACTTCAGGAAATATCACAAAACATAACCTCCGATCTGCAGAAGACATTCAAGGTGTTTTACGATGATTCCGGCGCGGTTGGCAGGCGTTACCGCAGGCAGGATGAATGCGGCACTCCCTTTTGTGTAACCGTTGATTACGATACATTGAAAGATGACACAGTTACCATCCGCGAGCGTGACAGCATGCAGCAGGAAAGAATCCATAAGGATAAGATAAAGATGTATGTGTTGGAGAAGATGAGCCTTTAAATAGTGAAGTGGTGAATTAGTAAAATAGAATTTCTTGATTTAATTTATTAAAAAAGACGGCTAAAAGCCGTCTTTCTGTTTATAAAAAATCGATCATTTTATTTGTAAAACAAGCGGGCTGTTTTTACTGTGATATCATTTCATTAAAATCATCTTATTTGTTTGTGAAAATTTTCCTGCATTTAGCACATAAAAATAAATACCGGAAGAAAGGTTTTCACCGTTGAAATCAACAGAATAATTACCTGCGGCCAGTTCTGAATTTATCAATTCAGATATACTTTCACCATTCGAATTATAAACTTTCATTGAAACATGGCCGCTTCCTGGAATTGAGAAATTTATTTTAGTCAAAGGGTTAAACGGATTTGGATAATTTTGTTCCAATGAATAGTTCTCAGGTATTGAATTATTAATAATACTTATCCCCAGTGTAATGTTTTCAGCAAGCTTAATCACACTTCCGTTATTAGAAATTGCATAACCATAAACAATCGGAGTTGACAGCATAAAAGACATATCATTCAAACCTGTTATACCGGCAGTGGTCATAGTCGTCCATGTTGTGCCGTTATCAACACTTTTTCTCATAGGATTTGTTCCGGCAAGTCCCAATAAATATGAAGTGCTGGTACCCTGCACGTATTTGATGACACATGTTCCTGAAATTGTACCACCTACATTTACATTTGTCCATGATACACCATTATTTGTTGAGCGGCTTATATTTGGCAAAGAAGTTGTGGTAGCAGCAAGCATGAAGGCGCCTGTATGAAATGCTGAAAAGCCTGATGTTGCCGTTCCGGATACAGATAAATTGCCGGCGCTAAAATTTGACCCCCCGTCAGTTGAATAAACTACTCTTGCAAAACCGTTAATACCATAACCAAAAATCTGTTCGCTTGAGCACCAGACGGAACCCGCTATCCCGACTGAACCACCTGTTGAAGTACTGCCTGTTTGCCAGATGATCCCGCCATCAGTAGTTTTAGCCCAGAATATTGAACTCCCGGATGGTGCGTCACTTTGTGCATACGCAATATTTCTGTTTAAAAGTACCCCGGATATACCGTTAAAGAATCCTGCTGTGCCGCCGGTAGTTAATACATTTGTCCAGTTTGCGCCGCCATTTGAAGTTCGCCATATTTTAGCGTTACCTCCTGTGCCTCCGGAAGAGCCGCCATCACCAACAATACAGGTGCTGGCATCAACGGCCCAAATAGCATAGAATTCCGGTCCGGTAAGATTGCCGGCAGAATTAATAAAATTTAAACCGCCATTGGTTGTTCTGTAAACCTTTGGCGCTCCGCCAATACCGCCTGCGACCCATGCAGTATTCTGATCAACAATTGAAATGTAGGGGAAAGAGCCAAGACCGGTCATTTCTACTGAACCGGGGCAGTAAGTCCATTGTGAGTATGAAGCAGATACAAAAAGGAAAATAGTTAAAGCTATTATTCTAAGATTTGTTTTCATAATAACCTCCTTCAACAAAAATAACACAAATAGTCAATTTTTGAAACAGCAATCCTTAACATTGTTAAAGTTTGGATATTTAATATCGAGCCTATGAAAAAAACCCGCTTATTTCCATTTATGAAAACAAGCGGGGTTATTAAATAACGGGGTGACAAACCCCTTTTTTTATTTCCCAGGCAGTTTTGTTATTTCAGCCCCCCACGGGCAGGCTGCCTTGAGTTAATTTTTTGAATAAATTATTTCTTATCTGTTTTATTCATATCAGCCGGAGCCGGCAATATTATAGTCTTTGAATTACACAGGTCAACATCCTGCACATAATAGTATTTACCATCTTCGCCTGTATAGCGGATATCGTAAATGCAACTTGTTTTATCAACCGGTTGTGTAAATTCAAATGATTTATCCACAGCAACACTACCTGCAGCGTTCAGGCTAAGTCCCCATGTATTTGCATCGTTGGGTGAAAGGCTCACACCCGTTACCACCATACCCGAGCTGTTTGTAACGCTATATGTGGTTATCTGGGCGTTTGATGAAACTGTGAACAGGCACAGCACAAAAAGCGCTGCTGCCCCGAAAATGAATTTGTTCATTTTGTCCTCCTCTAAAAAGTTAGAAGTTTAGTTTTTTGAATTGGTTTAAATACAACAGCTTAATTCATTAAGCAGTAAGTTTATACATTATTTATGTCAGTAAGTTAATTTATCCGGATTCTCCGGGGGAGAAAAATCCAGGCCGATTGATTTTATAACTATAACCTGTGTAAATAATGTATAGTTCTCGTAAGCACAACTTTGGAAAGAAATTTTTTCCTAAATAATTTATTTTTAGTAACCTGAAATATCATTCCTGCCGCATGATTTCAGCTGATCCGTTTCATCAGAAAAACATCTGACATTTCTGTCATTGTAAAATGTCTGACACTGATCGTTGAGAGTCATTGACATATTGATTATTTCATTTTTTACCAAATATAATTCTGGCACACAAATTGTATTCTGTTAATACAGATTCAATGTTCTTTAAGATACAAGTTCACGAAGGTTTAAAATTAAGAATAATAAATTTCCCCGGTGGACTGAAATGGAATATACGTGCGGGGTTAGAGCCTGTACATATATTACACCAATGAAATATGAATACGGAAGTTATCCTGAGTTTTGAGATAACCAAAGTATACATTAATGAATCCGGCAGATAGCCGGAAGATCATAAATTTCAAAAGGTTCACCGGGTATTAAAAAATAATAAGAGTTTATCCCCCGTAGTATACACGTATTTCCTTCTAATTTCCCCGAATGGACCGAAACATTGTAACACTGGTGGTTACAAACTTCGGAAGCCATTCACTAAAAGGCGGCCACAAAAGGCCGCCTTTATCTTTATATACCGCATATCTATTTTTAAGTGCATTTCTTTGTAAATTGAATGAAACCCTAATTTTAATTAACTTTGAAATTACTCAAAAATGCGGTTTTTTTATAAAATAAACCCCGTTGCAGGTATTTTTCACCTGCGACAAAATTATATTTGAAGAAAGTATTAATAATTTCGTATTACTTTCCGCCAATGGGTATGGGTGGTGTGCAGCGAACTGCTAAGTTTGCCAAATATCTGAACCTGTATGACTGGCAGCCCTATGTACTGACTGTTACCCCAAAGTTATATCTTGCCAGCGATTACTGCCTGCTGCATGAGGTTGAAAATGCCGGTGTAAAAATTTATCGTACAGGTACGGGTGAGTTAGAAACCAATGGCCATAAAGTTGTTAAATTCAAAAATGATTCAAACCGCAAATTATTAAGTAACATTTCACAGACTTTCCTTATACCTGATTCTAAAATATTCTGGAAATCAAAAGCGATTGAGCTGGCTTCAAAAATAATCACTGAAAATAACATTGATATGCTTTATGCAACCGCACCACCTTACACCGATTTTTTAATTGCATGTGAATTAAAAGAGAAGTTTAATATTCCTCTTGTTATTGATTACAGGGATTCATGGATAGACTGTCCTAATAATTTTTATCCAACGCCTTTACATAAAAGCAAACACAAAAAGATGGAAACCGCTGTACTTGAATGCGCGGATAAAGTTGTAACAATAAATGACAGGATTAAAGAGCTGATCCATTTGCGTTACCCTTTTGTTGATGATGAAAAAGTTTCTGTTATTCCACAGGGATTTGACCCGGAGGATTTTGAAAAACACACTTCGAGCGCAAATGATAAGAAAATGCGTATATCATATTCAGGAAGCTTCCTGAATTATTACACACCAAAACATTTTATTGATGGATTAAAGCTTGCCACGGAAAAATTGCCTGAATTAAAAAGTAATATTGAAGCATGCTTCATTGGTACTTTCCCTGAGCAGTACAGGGAATATATTAATCAGCAGGGACTTGAAGAAGCAGTAAATATAGTTGGATACGTAGAACATTCGGTATGCACAAAGTATCTTGCGGAATCAGATGTATTATGGATGATGATAAATAAAAGCGAGCGCTCTGACCTGCACTCAACCGGCAAACTATACGAATATTTTGGTGCGAATAAACCGATACTTGCTTGTGTTCCGGAAGGCGTCGCGCGCAGGTCTCTGAATATGCATGGCGCGGTAATCCTTACCGAGCCCGATGACGCACAGGCGATCGCAGATGCGATACTGAATTATTACGAAAAGTTTAAAGCGGGCAATATGCCGTTGCCAAATGAGCAGGTAACTGGAATGTATGATCGCAGGCGGCTTGCAGGCAAGCTTGCTAACGAGTTCAGCGCGCTTTGTAAAATGGAAGAGGTGAAAGCTTAATGAAAGTACTTGTAATCGGTTCCGGCGGCAGAGAGCATGCAATTGTATGGAAGCTGAAACAGAGTCCAAAGGTAACAGAACTGTACTGCGCGCCCGGTAATGCCGGCATAAATGAAATTGTGGTTGGTGTCGATATCAAAGCTGATGATGTTGAAGGATTGTTGAAGTTCGTTAAAGAAAATGGTATAGAACTTACCGTAGTTGGACCCGAAGTACCATTGGAAAAAGGTATAGTTGATGAGTTCACAAAAGAAGGCTTGTTGATATTCGGTCCCCAAAAAAGTGCTGCAAGACTTGAGCACAGCAAAATTTTTGCCAAGGATTTTATGAAACGTAATAATATCCCTACCGCTGCTTATGAAACGTTCAGCTTAAACGATAAGGCAAAAGTATATGATTTTATAAGTAATACTAACTACCCGCTTGTTATAAAAGCTGATGGACTTGCAGCAGGCAAAGGTGTTATCATTTGCGGTAATGTTGATGAAGCAATTCAGACGGTTAATGAATTATTTAATGATAAGATCTTCGGCGCAGCAGGTGAAAATATTGTGATAGAGCAATTCCTTACCGGAGTTGAAGCCTCTGTGTTCGCGATTTGTGACGGCACGGATTATATAGTACTGCCTGCTTCGCAGGATCATAAAAAGATTGGCGATGATGAAACCGGCAAAAATACAGGTGGTATGGGCTCATACTCGCCCGCAGATAGAGCCGTAAATCATGATGTGATGAAGAAGATCAAACAAAGAGTGATTGAACCGGTTCTGAAATATATGAAAAGTGAAGGAAATGAATTTAAAGGATGTTTATATTGCGGTCTTATGATAGATAAATCAGGTGACCCGTATGTAATTGAGTTCAATACAAGGTTCGGTGACCCGGAAACACAGGTTGTACTTCCAACGATAAGCAGCGATCTTGCTGAAATGTTCATTTCTTCGGCAAACGGCAGCATCGGCAACTATGAACTAAAACTGAACGGTAATTTTTGCTGTACGGTCGTGCTTGCATCAAACGGTTACCCCGATAAATATGAAACAGGTAAAGAAATTACCGGTCTGAATGAAATAAGCAGAGATGCAATTGTATTTCATGCGGGTACAAAGAGTACAGCGGATGGGAAAATACTGACAAATGGCGGCAGGGTATTGAATGTTACGGGAATTTCACCGCTGGGACTTAAAGAAGCTATCAATATAGCGTATCATAATGCAGTAAACATTGATTTTGAAAATAAATATAACAGAACTGATATAGGCTTAAAAGGTCTATAAAATTTACGACAGGATATATCTTAAAATGACAATTTTAGTAACAGGCGGCGCGGGTTTCATTGGTTCAAACATTGTGGATGCCTACATTGAAAAAGGACATGATGTTATTATTGTTGATAACATGTCAACCGGTGTTAAGGAATATATAAATCCAAAGGCAAAATTCTACCAAATGGATATTTGTGATAACAATATTTCACAGGTATTCAAAGAAAATAAGATTGAAATAATAAACCATCATGCCGCGCAGATAGATCTCAGGAGATCAGTAGAAGACCCGAAGTTCGATATCAATGTGAACATTGCAGGTTCGGTTAACCTGCTTGAAAATGCGCGTGCTAACGGTGTGAAGAAATTTATTTTCGCCTCAACTGGCGGCGCGATATACGGTGAGCATGATTATTTTCCTGCAGATGAAGAGCATCCGGTTAGGCCAAGTGCGCCCTACGGCATTAACAAAAACTGCGTTGAGAAGTATTTATACTATTATAATCTTGTATATGGATTGGATTATGTTGTGTTAAGGTATGCCAATGTTTATGGTCCCAGGCAGAATCCGCATGGCGAGTGCGGTGTAATTGCAATATTCACAGATAAAATTTTAGGAGGTACTCAGCCTCTTATTAACGGAGATGGTAAGCAGACCCGTGACTATGTGTTTGTTAAGGATGTTGTAAACGCTAATGTACTTGCAGTTGATGCAAAGGGTCCTGTGATATATAACATTGCAACAACCCGCGAAACCGATGTCAATTATATTTTTGACAGGATAAATCATTACGCCGGCACAAAATTTGAAGAGAAGCACGGACCCGGAAAACTTGGCGAGCAGATGCGCTCTGTATTAAGCTTTGAAAAAATTAGCACAGAGCTTGGCTGGCAGCCGGAAACAGATATTGAAACAGGTTTAAAAGTTACAACGGAATTTTTCAAGAACAAGAACTGATAATTTTATAGTAAAGTGTTAGATCATTTAGCAGAGAGAATACTTAATTCAGAAAAGAACGCGATTGCCAGAGGGATATCATTAGTCGAAAATGAATCCAGGCAGGCAAGTGAGCTCCTTAAATTACTTTATAAGAATACAGGTAAAGCGTACCTGATAGGTATAACAGGTCCCCCTGGAGCGGGCAAGAGCACAATTACAAATTCGCTATCGAAAGTACTTAGGAGCAAAGGTTACAAAATCGGGATTATCGCAGTTGATCCTACCAGTCCCTTTACCGGCGGTGCGCTGCTTGGTGACAGGATAAGGATGCAGGAATCAGGCTCAGATAAGGATGTATTTATAAGGTCAATGGCAACACGCGGCAGTCTTGGTGGATTGGCAAAAAAAGCCAAAGAGGCCTGTGAGATACTTGATGCCAGCGGTAAAGATTTTATTATAATTGAAACTGTGGGCGTGGGACAAAGTGAGCTTGATATTGCGCAAACCGCTGATACAACAATTGTTGTGCTGGTGCCTGAATCAGGTGATGCCGTGCAGACAATGAAGGCAGGCTTAATGGAAATTGGCGATATTTTTGTTATCAATAAATCAGACCGTGATGGCTCTGAAACACTTGGCGTTGCTCTTAGAACGATGCTTCATCTTAAAATGACGCGTGAGAGCGACAGGGAAGTACCGGTAATAAAAACAGTTGCTTCAAAGAATAAAGGGATTGATGAACTATATGATTTTATAATAAGACATAAAGAGTACCTTCTAACCAAAGGAAAACTGGAAAAGAAGAGAAGAGACAATCTTTTGAAACAGATTAATGAGCTAGTTAACAATAAATTGGAAAATAAATTCTGGACAGAAGAAAAAAAAGACCTGCTCGAAAAAAGAATCGCGAAAATTTCGAAAAGGGAAATTACACCTTATGATTTTGTGGATGAGCTGTTTTTCTAAAAAGATAATTAATAACTTAAAAATATTATAGCATGAATTTTAATTTATCGGAAAGTAATTTAGAGATACAAAAACTGGCAAGAGATTTTGCGCAGAACAGGATTGCGCCTGATGTAATGAAATACGATGAGTTTTCCGAATTCCCGTGGGAAATTGCAAAAGAGCTTGGTGAAATGGGATTTTTAGGCATCATGTTCCCCGAAGAGTATGAAGGCTCAAATCTTACTATATTAGACTACGCTATTATAGTGGAAGAGATTTCAAAGGCAGATCCTTCAATGGGACTTACGGTGGCATCACATAACGGTTTATGTACAAATCATATTTATACTTTTTCAAATGATGAGTTGAAGAAACAATATGTACCTGATCTCGCTTCCGGCAGGAAACTAGGCGCATGGGGATTAAC
>JABFSP010000026.1 GCA_013140565.1 Ignavibacteria bacterium | reverse complement strand
GAGCATAGTGTATAAAATAATAACAATATTAATGCTCTTTTCAGCCGCCACATCAAGTTCGCAGGTTAACTTACAACAGAATTTTTCTCTTACTGATCTTAAACTTAAAAACTCAGAAAAAGAATACAAGCTTCCTGATCACTCAAGTAAAACGTCATCGGTTCTTCCGATCTCGATCGGAGTGCTCGCGGCAATATACCTGCTGAATCCTATGGTTGCTTATACTGATAAGAAAGTGTACGCAGGTTTAACCAAAGAATTTTCCATTGGTTTCGGGAAACTTGGGGAACACAGAACTGCAATTGAATACTCAATGATTTTTGGAGGTAACATTCGCCACTATCTCAGATTCTCATACAAATACGATATACTAATGGCTGATGGAATTAAACCATCACACATGCTTCAGGGTACCGGTGTTTTTTCGGTTGGTGCGGGTTATTTCACGGATTTTGACGGCAAGGGAGTTTTCCCGGAAATTACCTATGGGTATTCTATCAGAAATCACAAATTATTATTTTATCCTCACGTTAAGTTAAGACACACATTTATGCTTACAAAAGATAAATCAGATATGACAGATATTTCATTCGGTATAATACTGGGAATTGCAAATCCATTCATTGACGTGGATATTAGACGAAAATATTAACTAAACATTTCTAACGATTGTTCAATTTTCTAAATACATATTTCCCAAAAGGAATTCAAAACGCGCTGATCCAGATATGGGGACTGGCTGAATTTACCGAAAGATATTTTAAAGAGATCTTTAAGCCTCCTTATGAAATTAAAGAGCTTATCAGGCAGTTCTTCCAAATAGGTAACAAATCATTAGGCTTAGTAGGTGTTACCGGATTCATAATAGGCTTTGTGCTAGCGCTTCAGGCTATACCCACGCTACAGCCGTTTGGAGCAACGGCTTTAATTCCCGCAATGATTTCAATCAGTATAATCAGGGAAATTGGTCCTGTAATTACAGGGCTTATATGTGCCGGTAAGATAGGCTCAGGAATAGGGGCTGAACTGGGCTCAATGAAAGTTACAGAGCAAATTGACGCAATGGAAGTATCAGCATGTAACCCGTTCAAGTTTTTAGTGGTAACAAGAATTACAGCTACAACTTTAATGATTCCGCTGTTAATTATTTACGCAGATACTATCGCTCTGATAGGAGGATATATTGCATTGAGTATCGTCAGTGATATGTCCATAAGTCTGTATTTCTCACAGATATTTGATACTTTAACATTTGAGGATATAATTCCTGCAACAGTAAAAACATTCTTTTTCGGTTTCACAATTGGATTGGTAGGCAGTTACAAAGGATATACTGCTGATAGAGGAACGGAAAGCGTTGGTATAGCTGCAAATACTTCTGTTGTAGTTTCATCTTTAATGGTAATTATCTGGGATATGCTTGCAGTTCAGTTAACTAATATATTATTCTGATTTGGATAATTCTGAAATTGTAATAGATATTGAGCATTTAAAAAAGTCTTTTGGCAAGACTGAAATTCTGAAGGATATTAACCTGCAGGTAGAGCGCGGTGAAACCGTGGTTACGCTTGGAAAGTCAGGTACAGGAAAATCGGTTACACTAAAATGCATAGTGGGTCTTATTTATCCTGATTCAGGAAAAGTAAATGTTCTTGGAAAAGATATACCGGAATTGACCTATGAAGAATTGCAGTATATCCGAAAAAAAATAGGTTTTGTTTTCCAAAGTGCGGCTTTATATGATTCAATGTCAGTTAGGGAAAATATTGAATTCCCTCTAGATAGAAATTCTGATCTGGATAAGAATGGGATCACTAAACGGGTAGAAGAAGTTTTGAGTGATGTCGGACTTTCAGATTCAATTGATAAAATGCCTTCTGAGCTTTCTGGCGGAATGAGAAAACGCCTTGGCGTTGCAAGGACAATTGCACTCAAGCCTGAAATTATGTTGTGGGATGAGCCCACTACAGGGCTTGACCCTGCTACAGCACGCGAGATAAGCAACCTGATAGTTGATATGCAGAAAAAATATAAAGTATCTTCTATTGTTGTTACACACGATATGATATGCGCTAAAATTGTTGCAGATAGGATAGTAGTGCTTAAAGACGGTACATATGCAAATTCCGGAACTTATGACGAGCTGGTGAAATCTGATGATGAATTTGTCCGTTCTTTTTTTGAGTAAAAAAATATAAATTAAATAAGTAAATATAATGGAACCTAATAAAAGTAAGAAAATTGGTGTAGCGTTATTTATCCTGTTGGGTTTTATACTGTTAACAGTGGCAATTTTTGTAATTGGAAGCAAAGAGAATCTATTTACTCCTACCTTCCAGCTCAAATCTTATTTTGAAAATGTAAGCGGACTTAAGGCAGGCAGCACTGTTCAATTAAATGGAATTTCGATTGGTAAAGTTGAAGCGGTAGATATTGACGCTACAAACCGTGTATTGGTTATTATGACAATAGAACAGAGCAAACAGGAATTCATAAAAAAGGATTCAAAAGTAACGGTCAGTTCACAGGGACTTGTAGGAAATAAAGTCATCGAAATTCTATCAGGTTCTGCGGGTGCGCCAAGCGTAATGAACAATGAAATAATTGAATCAGTTAAGCCTGTGGAAGTTCAGGATATCATTGATGGCTTAAAGGAATCTAGCGATAACGCATCAATAATTACAAAAGACCTTTCAGATATAACAGCAAAGGTAAACAGCGGCCAGGGCACACTGGGGCAATTGGTGAATAATGATACACTTTACAGAAGCGCTGATCTTACACTTCGGTCATTTTCCACTTCTTCAGGACAGCTTAATGAAATATTCGGAAAAATAGATCAAATGGTAGATAATGTTTCTGGTAATGTTGCAAATACTTCAGTTCAGCTTAACAGAATCTCAAGTGATATATCTGAGATCGTAAGAAAAATGAATTCAAGTGAAAGCGTTATTGGAACGCTGCTAACTGATACAACGTTTGCTAATAATATAAAAGCTATAATGCAGAACGCAAATGCGACAACAAAGAATCTTGAGCACGGTTCATTTAGTTTTACCCAAAATATGGAAGCATTAAAACATAATTTTCTCTTTAAGGGCTACTTCGAAGATATAGGGTACTGGAACCAGGCTGACTGGGAAAAGAACATGGATAAAAAAGCTCTTGAATTAAGGATTAAAGAGCAGGAACTCCTTTTAAAGGAAAAAGAGTTAAGAGAGTTAGAACAAAAATTAAAACTGGAACAGAAACTTGACGATCAGAATAAGTAGTTTTGTTAAAATAGCATTTTTGGGTGTATTTCTCTTACTTACAGGCTGCAAAAAAGAAGAATCCGTTCAATCTCCGGTAAATAATGAGCCGGAAGAGAATACGGTTTTGTTGGTAGAACCCGCTAACAACGGTTCTGTAAATACATATATACCATTGCTAAAGTGGGATGCATTTAACGGTGCTGCTGCTTACAACATACATGTTTCTGCTGACGCAAATTTCATTACCCCAAGTGTACTGGATACCAATATTGCATCTACTGAGGTCAACATCCCGCAGGGAAGGCTCGGGACAGGTATTTATTACTATTGGAAAGTACGTGCGGATCTTGGCAACGGAAACTATACTTCATACTCACAAACAAGAAGATTCAGGGTAATTTTAACCCCACCCGCACCACCGGTGCTATTGCAGCCACTGAATAATTCTGTTGACCAGTCGTTTCTGCCTTTATTCGATTGGGAAGATACTCCAACAGCCGAAACATATAGAATTCAGGTTTCCATAAATTCGTCATTTATTCCCGTTTTGCTGGATTCAAGTTTTATAACCGGCTCACAGTTGCAGGCTCCGTATTTCTTTTTTAATACCGGTACAAACTATTTCTGGAAAGTGAATGCATCTAATTCCAACGGAATGAGTACAGGTAACTGGTCAGAAATATTCAGCTTCAGGACTATAGACGGACCGCAGCCGAGCTCAATTAGCGGAAGGGTTCGTTTTGCTGAAACAAATTTCATAGAGCCGCCATTCAGATATATTGTAAGCGCGTATAAGATTGACAGGTGGCCCCCCGGAACCTTGCTTCCTGACTATAACGATACATTGAATATTCAGTTCGTAAATAATGAGTTTATAGCAGATTACAGGATAATAAATGTAATAAACGGAAGTTATCACATTACTGTTTATGCACAAACAAGGTCAATAAGTAACGATATTGTGCATAAGTCAGTCTATGGATGTGATACCGCAAGAGTTGAATTTTCGAACTGTGCTGTAATTAACCCGGGCACGGTCATGATAAATAACGGTATTGGCTTAACGAATATTAATATGCTTTCCTGGGCTGATTCAAGTAAATCAATTTTTTGATACCTTCTATAGTAAGTAGATTAATTACCCGCAAATCGTTATTTTACGGGATTAATAAACAACTTCACTGATACGCTGCGCCCTCTGCAGCTTCCAATAAAATTTATATTTTGAAATATGGCTAATTCTTTTAGATTCAAATTGTATGTCATTCTTTTAGCCGGTGTTATGGCTTTCCTTCCGGAACAGTCGTTTACACAGGTAAAAACAGTTACTGAAGGTAACTACACATATCAAATTGTGGAAAATGACCCTACCAAAACAAGGATGTACAAGCTGGATAATGGTTTGACTGTTTATATGACAGTTTACAAGAACCAGCCAAGGATACAGACCTACATCCCCATTAAAACAGGAAGTAAAATGGACCCTGCAGACGCAACCGGACTTGCACATTATTTGGAGCACATGTTATTTAAAGGTACTGATAAATTCGGCTCGAAAGATTATTCCAAAGAAAAACCGCTGGTTGATGAGATCATAAATCTTTATGAAAAATACCGCGGCACTAAAGATGAAAAAAAACGCAAGCAGATATACAAACAAATTGACAGTGTATCAGGACTTGCTGCTACTTATGCTATAGCAAATGAGTATGATAAAATGATGAGCATAATAGGCGCAACCGGTACAAATGCATATACATCGGTTGAGCAGACAGTCTATACAAATGATATTCCCTCCAACGCGCTTGAAAAGTGGATAAAAATTGAAGCTGAAAGGTTCCGCAATCCGGTAATGAGATTATTCCATACAGAGCTTGAAGCTGTGTATGAGGAAAAGAACATCAGCCTTGATGATGATAACGATAAAGTTTGGGATGAACTGTTCCTGAACCTGTTTCCAACTCATCAATACGGAACGCAGACAACAATTGGTACTATTGATCACTTAAAGAATCCATCGATAAAAAAAGTTATCAATTATTACAATACATATTATGTACCAAATAATATGGCGATTATTCTCAGCGGTGACCTTGATCCTGAAAAAACAATTGAACTTATAGATAAATACTGGGGCACAAAACCTGCAGGTAATGTTCCAACATTCATTCCCGCGGTAGAAAAACCGATTACCAAACCAATTGAAAAGGACGTATTCGGTCAGGAGGCTGAATACCTTATGATGTCTTACAGGTTCCCGGGTGCCAATACAAAGGAAAATGACATTGTTACAATGATAGACATGATACTTGCCAACAGCGCTGCCGGTTTGCTTGATCTGAACCTGAACCAGAACCAGAAAGTGCTTGCATCAGGCTCATTTGTTGTTACCAATAAGGATTATTCCGCGCACGTATTATACGGAAACCCACGGGATGGACAGAAACTTGATCAGGTTAAAGCTCTGCTGCTGGAGCAAATTGAAAAAGTTAAAAAGGGTGAGTTCCCGGACTGGCTCATCAGTGCTATCATAAATGATATTAAACTATCGGATATCAAATCACAGGAATCTAACCGCTCAAGAGCTGGTAACATCGTAGAAGCTTTTGTAAAAGATGTGCCATGGGAAGATAATGTTAACAGAACTCAGAGACTTGCGGGAATTTCGAGGCAGGATATTATTGATTTTGCGAATAGAAACTACAACGATAACTACGTAGTAGTTTACAAAAGAACCGGAGAAGATAAAAACGTTCAGAAAGTTGATAAGCCTCAAATTACCCCTGTAGAAGTAAACAGGCAGGATAAATCAGGCTTCCTGAAAGATGTTACTGAAATGAGTACCGATGATATAAAACCTGTTTTTGTTGATTATAAGAACGACCTTACAGTAACGGGTATTAAAAATGACATTCCGCTGTTATATAAGAAGAACGAAGAAAATGAACTTTTCACACTCAGTATTGTATTTGATATTGGTGATTATAACAATAAATATTTATCAATGGCTACGGGGTATTTCTCATATCTCGGAACTTCAAAATACACTCCTTCACAGCTTAAGGAGGAATTTTATAAGCTGGGCTGTTCATACAGCATATCATCAGGCGAAGACCAGACTGCATTAACACTAAGCGGTTTAAATGAGAATTTTGATAAAGCATTTATACTGCTTGAATCAGTCATCAATGACCTGAAACCGGAAGATGCAGCATTAAAGAATCTTGTTTCTGATATCATAAAGGTACGCGCAGATAATAAACTGGATAAAGAAAAAATACTGTGGGATGCAATGTTTTCTTACGGAAAATATGGAACAAAATCACCTTATACAGATATCATGACTGAACAGGAACTCGCAGCAATTGATCCAAAGCAGCTTATAAATGCAATAAAGGAACTGCCAAATTATAAACAGAAGATCCTCTATTACGGACCGCTTTCATCAGATGCGCTGAAAACAAAGCTAAATAACGACTATACGCTCATTCCGGATAATTTAAAGGAAGCACCGGTTCCGGTAAAATACGAAGAGCTTACAACTGCTGATAATACAGTTTATGTTGTGAATTATCCGGATATGGTACAGGCTGAAATATTAATGCTGACCAAAAAAGAAAATTACGACAAAGACAAGATTCCATACATAGCATTGTATAACGAGTACTTCGGCGGCGGTATGGCGGGAATAGTGTTCCAGGAATTGCGCGAATCAAAGGCGCTGGCTTATAGCACATTTTCTTCATATACTATCCCGAATAAGAAAGAAAAAGCGCATTACAATCTCGCGTATATCGGTACTCAGTCAGATAAACTGCCTGAAGCTATGACTGGACTTTTCCAGCTGTTAAATGATATGCCGGAATCAGAAATAACATACAATTCCGCAAAGGATAACCTTATTCAGAAATTCAACACTGAAAGAATAACAAAAGCGGGCATATTGAATTCATACTTGAGTGCACAGAAACTTGGACTCGACCACGATATAAGGAAAGATATCTACGAAAAAGCGCAGACTCTATCACTGGATGATATCAAAAAATTCCAGGCAGAAAATATCAAGAATTCAAAATATACGATCCTGGTATTGGGCGATAAAAATAAACTTGATATTGCCACGTTAAGCAAATACGGTACTGTAAAATATCTGACACTGGAAGAGATTTTCGGTTACTAAACAATATTTATTTAAACAAAAAGTCCGGTTTTACCGGACTTTTTTTATGACATAAAATTTTGATAAGTTCGTTACATATTTGAAATTTCACCCTGCCTTACCGGGACTTTCCGAAATGCCTTTTGCATATGACACTTCACGCCAGCCTTACCGGGGTATGCCCTGGAAGGTTTCACGGTTGACATTTCACAATTTGACATTAAAGCTCTTCGCCATAGCCTGGATAAATATTCCATCCGGGTTTAATCTCAGGTTCCGTTTAATTTCTTCATTTACTCTTTGCGGGTCACTTGCCAAAGCATTTTTCAGCGGATCCTTTTCGAAAACATAATAATAAGGGTTGGCGTACTTAAATTCAAACTGGTCTATAATGCTCTTATACTTATCATTATTTTTTACGAACACAAAAGAGAAATCATCCCAATAAACCAGTTTCCAGTTCTCATTATTTTTTATCAGGTATGAAATTATTGAGGTTTTAAGCTCCGTGTTGTTCCATGGCAGTTTGGGAAATGACCACAATACATAATCAAATCCATAACTTTCAAACTTCTTTTCAAACCCAACCTCTTTGTTATTTATAGACTTAAAGCTGAAATAAATTTCATCATTTAATCCCCTGCTATCAATGAAATTCTTCGCACCGTTAACTTCCCATATCAGGTACCCGCCGCAATCGTAAGTATTAAAAGGCTTGCTCTTTGCATCTGCAATGTTATTTTGTTTGATAAAATTAACAGCCTTAACCGGATACGCTTTCTCATCAACTCCAAAGCCAGTGATCCTGTCATAATTGAACAATGAGTATAAATTACTTCCGGGTAACATTATAATTCCTGCAAACATCACTGCCGATAGAACTAAAGGGACAATTTTGTCCAACATTGTATTACTGTTAACTATTTTTTTGCTTTTGGAAAAGTTGAGAAGTAAGTAATTTAATGCAATTAATATAAATGGAGTCGAAACAAGCATAAAATCAACCGAAAACCTGGCTGTCCTTGTTGAAAATACAGCGAAAACCAGAATTACAATTCCGCTTAGGATATCTTTTCTTTTGAAAGCATAAAATAATGCTGTGCAGGCGGCTGAAAGGTAAATGTAGTAAACGTAAATATAGAAAGATCCTGCAAACATCTTATCAAATGGTGAACGCCACTCAAAAACATCTTCCATCATTTTCATCTGCAAATGAGAGTATACGTACGTGTAAGTGCCCATTCCCTGCGGGTTCATCAGCAATACCAGAATTGAAGCCGCATACAGCATTACCAGCTTAATAAACTGATTTCGCGATGAAGGGTTCTCTTTGTTCAGCAGGAACTGCGGCTTAAGCAATCCAACTGCTTCTGTTATTACAAATATCGTGAAAAGTACTATTCCTGAAAGGACACCCATATGCATGTTTGCCCAAATTAAAAAAATTACGGGTAGAAAGTATATAAGCCTGCTGCCTTCCCTTTTTACAAGTGAATAACTTAAAAAAATATAAACCAGTATTGTTGTGAACAGGTAAGAAATAATCTGGGGTTTGATCAGAAAACGTTCAAACAATGCCGCTGTAAGCAATAGTAATACAAAAAAAGTTATGGACTGATTTAATTTCAGTTTGAGTGAAAGTCTATATAAAAGGAAAAAAATGCAGACGAAAATCAGGCTTCTGAAAACTGAAAGTCCGGGGTAACCGCTTATACTGTATATGTTATATGCCAGCGCGTCGAACCCCCACTCAAACGGTATCCACTCCTGCCCTGCGGTTGCAAAACCGAATACATCCGTTGAGGGAATTACATTATTGGTTGTGATATATTTGCCGACCTGCAAATGCCAGAAAATATCATCATCACCCGAAATTTTGAAAGTTGTTATAAGGAATATTAAAAGCAAAAAAAGAGAAGGCAGAATATAGCCTGATAAAATTTTCAGAAATTTACCGTTGTGAACAGTTTTAGTAACTTTTTGCTTTTTTGACATTATGTGAAGTAAATATAAAATTTAGAGGATTAACTATTAAGGTAAAAAATAAAATTATATAGGACTTAAAAAGTCTAATTAGACTTGATTAGTCCGATATATATTATTATGTTTGAAAATCAAGAAAATAACTGCTAAAACTATATGGAAAAAAACTTTGTCGCAATTAATTACATAAATTGCAAAGATCATTACAAACCGCGTTTCGAAGAACTATTTGCTACCCGTGCCGGTGCAATAGACCGCATGCCCGGCTTCAAATACATGGAAGTATTAAAACCTCAGGATAACAGCGATAATTATCTCATCGTCAGTCATTGGGATAGCGAAGAAACCTTTAAAACATGGACTAAGTCACCTGAATTTATTGAAGGTCACAAACGCGGCTTTGAAGATATTAAACTTGCTAAACAAAAAGGTGAGGAACCCCCAATGAGCTCCAGTTTTAAGACATATGAAGTTATTTCAAGATGATTAGTGAGAGTTTAAAGCAAAAAGTAAAGAGAATCGGGCTTTTGGGTTTTCTATTCTTCTTTATTAAAGGCATTTTGTGGTTATTGCTGCCTACAATTATTGCATATTTTTCGCTATAAGAAACTATAAACACGATTTTTGCCTAAATAGATGAATAGCTGACCAAAATCTTATTGGCTTATGATATAAGTCATATTTTAATATGACATCTATATTTAATTTTGTATCAAGAATTACAATTAACTAATTTTCAAAAATCAATAATAAATATAAATGAAAAAGACATTTTTAAAACATTTGGGACTCTTTGTTATTGTGGCTTTTGTGGGTATATTAATAAATAGCTGCGGTGAAGATACAATAATTACAAACAATCCACCAACTACCCCTGATACTGCTTGCACCGATTCAACTTTAACAGGATTGATGATAAAAGGCAGAGTAACCTTTGTAGATACTAATTTTGTAAGAACAGGCGGAGTTTATCTAATCTCAGCATATCCTGAAACAGGCTGGCCTCCAACTGGTGGACCTTCTGCATATGATACTGTAAGAATTTCTGGCAACAATCTTAATTATTGTTATACGCTTTCAAACTTACCTTCTGCTCAGAAATATGTTGTTTCAGTAGGATTCAGAAAAGCTTCCGGCGGACAGAGTCCGATTATGGGAATATATGGATGTGATACATCTCATTCATTCACATGTTTATTATCACCAACGCTAAAAGCTGATTTAAGTGGCGGATCCGGAGTCAGATACATCAATTTCTTAAGCTGGGCAGATACTACCAATAAGATCTATTAATGAAACTCTTTTCTGCAATACACAACTTTTCAAACAGCACTTTACTTACTATAAGTAAAGTGCTGTGTTTTATTTTACTCTTGGCTAACATTTCTTACGCTGAAGATAATACCGGGAAAATTGCCGGTAAGGTTATTGACCTAACAAATGATGGTTTGGTCAGTTATACAAAAATTAAACTTGCTTCTGCCGAAGGCACCGGAAACTTTAAAGCTGAAACAAGCAGTGACCTGATAGGCAATTACGAATTTAAACATATACCTTCGGGAATTTATGTAATATCTACAGTAAGACTTGGATATGAAAAACAGGAAATTATGGATATCACAATTACTGCCAATGAAACGAAAACAGTGAATATTTTCCTTGTACCGGTTAACATAGAAACAGACAAGATAAACGTTACAGCTACAAAAACAGAACTTACCCTAAAACAAACACCTTCATCAATTTCAATAGTATCCGCTGAAGATATCAGGAACCGTAATCCGCTGACATTTGATGATGTATTAAGCGATGTACAGGGAGTTACAATATTTAAGACAAGCGGAATTAATGTGCAAAGTTTATCCATAAGAGGCTCGAGTGATGTAGCAGGAGGCGGAATAGGTAACCGGGTCCTGTTGCTGCTTGACGGCAGACCTTCACTTACCGGAGATTCAAAGGGTGCACTTTGGTCATTAATTCCCGTTTCAATTATAGAACGTACTGAAGTAGTAAAAGGAGCTTTTTCGTCGCTTTATGGTTCATCTGCTATTGGAGGTGTTGTAAATGTAATTACTAAAAAGCCAACCTATAAATCCTTTACAAGCATCAGCACAAACTACGGCTTTTATGAAAAATTGAATGACAGTTTAAGATTCACAAATGGCTTAAGAAGTTTTACGGGATTTGATATGCTTCACAGTAACACATACGGTAAGCTGGCATATATGCTTAATTTTAACTTCAAACAGAACGATGGTCATGCCATGCAGACAGGTTACAGTTTTTACAGCGGTCTTGCCAAGCTGATGTATGATGTTATAAATAACCGCGACCTGGAAGTAACACTGCAATATACAAAATCAAAGAGTGATTTTCCCCACTATTGGCGTAAAGATGCAGGCGGTTACTCAATGCCATACAGGGTAGCAGACTATTACATCGGTGATAAGATAAATAAGGAAACTCAGAGTATTGATGCCTTTTATACAGCAATTCCGGGTAAAAATACAAAATATACATCAAGATTTTATTATTATAAATTAAAGAGTATTTCATTTTATAATCCTAAGAATCCGGTAACAATATTATTTTCACAGGATCCTTCAAAGGGTTTTGAAACTTATATTACTTCATATAATTTTGGAAACATTTCACAGCTTGATTTCCAGCTTTCAAAGAGAAATTACCTTATTGCCGGAACAGATGTTCAATGGAATGTTGTAAAATCAGACCCCGAAGCTATTTTATACGGCAACCAGCAAATGAACAATTTTGGGGTATTTGTACAGGATCAGCATAAGATAATTACTGATAAACAGGAGAACACAATCCTTTCTACAACTGCAGGGGTAAGGCTTGATTACAATAAGTTTGTGGGCATGAACCATTTTGTTCAGCTAAGTCCGAAACTTTCATTCCTATATTCACCAAATACTACCGGAAAAGTATTTGAAAACACATCATTCAGATTTTTAGTAGGCAGGGCATTCCGCGCGCCATCAATTGCAGAGCTTTATTTTAAAAAAGAGCTATTTGGGGGTTTTGATTTTATCTTTAACCCCGATCTGAAACCCGAAGAAATGGTCTCAGTTGAAGTTGGTTTCAGGAAACAGTACGAAAAAAGGTTTACGCTGGATTTTTCTGCATATATTAATGAATACGATAACCTGATACAGTATGTTAATGTTGGCGGTGGTATTTACGGACCCTTCCAGGTGCAGAACATTGCCAAAGCGCAGATACGGGGACTTGAATTCCTGATAGATTATACCGGTTCACTGAACATGTTCAAAAAAACTTTAGGGTACTCATTCGGCTTTAATTATAGTCTAATTGACGCTAAGGACCTTTCTTCTAACAGGAAGGATGAGTTTCTGCCATACAAACCCCGGCATCTGATCAATTTTAATACAGATCTGAGTTATTTTGATTTTAACTTTAATGTAACCGGTAAGTATGTAAGTGAAGTTGAAGAAGACCTGTTTTACAAATACGAAGAGCCGAAAGCATACTTTCTGCTTGATATGAAAATAAGCAAAAAACTATTTGGTCAGGCAACAATTTTCTTCGCGGTAAATAATATACTTAATGAATCATACCAGGAGCTTGAAAGAACCCAGGCGCCAAACCGCAACTTTAATTCAGGAATAAGAGTAGAGTTTTAGAATATCACAGTACTCATCGGACGACATTAAGTCATCCGATGAGTAAATAATTCTTATTTCACCAAAACCATTTTATTCGTTAGTTTCATCCCTCCTGCGCTCAACTCATAAAAATATATTCCGCTTGAAAGCCCTGACGCATTAAAATCTGCTTCATATTCTCCGGGTGCAAGTTCACTGTTTATCAATTGTGTTACAGTCTTACCGCTCACATCGTACACAGTCAATTTTGTAAATATACTGTTTAATCCGCTATTTACCCCTGCAATTGAAAATCTGATTTTAGTAACCGGGTTGAACGGATTTGGGTAGTTTTGCTTCAATTCAAAATTCTTTGGGATAGTGTTTGAAACAGGAGTAATTCCAACAAGCGGATTATCGCCATAAACACCGTTGTGCCTGCTGTTATACTGCCACATCGGAATCACAACTCTGTTTGCAGTATAAGTTGATCCTGTATTCCATAAATATATATTCGCGCTTTGTGGTGATACTGTTACACATCCGGCCCCGGAAATATCAAGAATACCGTCACAGTTCACATCACCAAGCATTGGCGTAGAAAAAAATGTTGAGCCCGAAGTATTTACAACCCATCCTGATACAGGCGTACCATCATGATTGAATGCCAGGTATTTGCCCCTTCCGCCGGTCTGTGTGTTGTCATCACATATAAGCTCCATACTGTTATCATTATCTATATCTGCAATCGTGATCTGAGTATTAATTGCCCAAAGCTGTGGTATCGGGAAACCAGTCAAACTGGCGCCATTTTTATTCCATGCATATAACTGGTCAACAGGTGAACCGCTTATGACCTGGTCACCAACAGCAATATCAATAATGTTATCACCATCAATATATCCAACCGCAGGCGGACCGTATATCCAGTTACCTGTTGTTTTTGGCCAGCCGCTTATTACTGTCCCGTTATTTTTCAGTATGTAAATATAACCTCCGCCGCCAAGTACGTGCGTACCGAAAATTATTTCTCTGATGTTATCACCGTCAACATCAGCAAGCACAGGTGATGAATATGAATTAACATCACTGTTTGGCATTGCAAACGGAAAGCCTGTTATCGGGTTTCCGTCACTTCCCCATGCAAATAAAGCTGAATATGATTCCATTACAACTTCAGGGAAGGTATCCCCCGTTATATCACCAACCGCTGCGCTGGATGCCGGTACGTGGTTCAGTGTTTTTGGCCATCCGGGGAATGTTGAAGCATTTCCACGGTATATCCAAACTTCACCAGAACCTGAGAGTCTTTTGTTAACAATAATTTCAAGTCCCCCAAAATTATCCATATTCGCAAGCACGGGAGTACGTGAGCTGTATCCATGATTTATCGGAAAATTAGGAACAGGGGTTCCGTTTTTTCTAAATGCGTAAATGAAACCGCCGGAGGTGAGCCCGTGGTTGGTTACAACAATTTCTTCCTGTCCGTCACCATCAATATCTCCATATGCCGGCGCGCCTTCAAGCGCGTATGATGCGACCGTCTGCGGCCAGCCGCTTACAGATGTGCCGTCATAATTCCACGCCTGCACAGTGAAACCGATATTGTAAACAATTTCAAGATCATTATCACCATCCATATTACATAATATGCCGCCTTCAAATGTTGTGCCGCTTAAAGTTTTCGGGAAACCTGAAAAATGCGGGAAGGAATCAACATTTAAGACAGTATTGTATGTGTGTTTGCCGTCTGATTCGAGAATATTTACATAACCCATTACATCAGGTATTACGGGATGGTTTAAAACCGGATTATTGAATTGGCTTATGACTGGTGAGAACAAACCTGCCAAAATTATGAAGAAAACTGAAATTGGAACTTTAAAATTTTTCATTTTATTTGTTTTAAAAATGGATCTTAAGAAAGTTAAATTG
>JABFSP010000363.1 GCA_013140565.1 Ignavibacteria bacterium | reverse complement strand
GGATAAATGAAGGCTAAAGAATTCATTTTAGAGCAGCTAAAAACAACCCATAACGAAAAGGCATGGTTTGTTCCATTAAATGAGGCGGTTGCAGGTCTGACTTCAAAAGAAGCAGTACAGAAAGATCAAAGCGGCAACCACAGCGTGTGGGGAATTGTGAATCATCTGATATTCTGGAATGAACGCTGGCTTATCAGGCTCCGCGGCGGCAAGCCGCCTGAAATGGAAATTGAAAATCCCGCAACCTTTTCCACAGCCGCTGATGATGAAGTCGCATGGCAGGCATCAGTGAAAAAACTTGATGAGATATTAACAGAATTTGAAGAGCGTGTAAAAGCCGCAAGTGATGAATTCCTTGCAGGCGAGCCTTTTGAGGGATATGGCGCCTCATGGTATGAAATGTTCGCGCAAATGACGATACATAACGCATATCATACGGGACAGGTAGTACATTTAAGAAAACAGCAGGGCACATGGGATCCGGCAAAAGGAGTCGGGGCATAAATAACATAAATTACAGTTTATAATATGTACAATTTATATAACAAGGAAGATAATCTGGAAATCATTGAACGGATACAGAAAGTGAACCGTGATTCTGTAAGACAATGGGGTAAAATGAGCGCTGCGGAAATGCTTTTTCATTGCCGGCAGCCGTTAAGAGTAGGTTTTGGCGAGATGAAATTAAAACGCACCCTGTTGGGAATTTTATTCGGCAAAATTGCAAAAAAACAGGTGCTGGATGGTAAGCCGATTAAAAAAGGCTTGCCTACTGACAAAAATTTCAAACCAAAAGACAACCACGATCTTGAAACAGAAAAAGCAGCTCTGATTAAAATTGTCGGAAGGTTTGCCGCAGATGGTCCGGGAGCAATTACTAAAGAACCACATCCCTTCTTTGGACGGTTAACTCCTGAAGAATGGAGTATCCTCACCTGGAAACATCTGGATCACCATTTAACGCAATTCGGTGCATAACTTTACTACGAAAAACCTCAAGATTTCCCGTGTACCATAATATCAAAAATCATTGAAATTGCTAACATGCTTTAGTAAATTGCTGACTGACGTACAAATTACTATAAATCAATGAAATATACAGTCATTTTAATTCTTTTGGTTTTATCGGTCACCGCAATTGCACAAAATACGAATGATACGGAAACAATGCTTGCGGCTCACCTTAAACGCATGAAGCATTTTAAATATGATTTCCCGAATGCTGACTCAGTTGAATACGAAAACTCACTATTCAAAAAGTTACTGTTAAAGTATCTTATCGAACATCCCTTTACAATAACTGACCAAATGGATGATGTCGTAAAAGCGGGACTTACTATTGCTTCTTCAGATGACAATTTGTTCAGAATATATTCATGGGATACCGAGACAGGCGGTACGATGAGGTTTTATGAAAACATCTATCAATTCAGATACGGAAACAAAGTGTATGTAAAACAACCGGTGAGTGATGTTGAAGGTGATCCGAATTCATGGTTTTCAAAAATTTATACTCTGCCAACTGATGAAGGTACTTATTATATAGGCGTTCAATATTCTGATTTTTCCAACAGGGAGAAGTACACCGGGCTTGGTTTCTTCAAAATTGAATTTAATTCACTCCTTGAAAATGTTAAACTGGTAAAAACCTCCAAAGGATTGGAAAGCGGAATAGGAATAGGTTTTGATTTTTTCTCGGTGGTTGATAGAACTGAAAGACCGCTTGAACTTATAAAGTATGACCCTGAGGCAAAAACTATCAAGGTACCTGTTGTAAACGAAGAAAACGGTTCAGTAACTGATAAGTATACGGAATATAAATTCTCAGGAAAGTATTTTGAAGAAGTTAAATGAACTTATCACTGTAACCATAGTAAACGATCAATATTATGGCTCAAAAAAAACACAGGAGTGGAACATACTCTGTAATATCAGAATATTTTACCCAGTCAATTTGGAACAGTGGGAGAAATATACAAAGCTCCTGCAATTCACCACTTATCGCCTTTTGAAAAATTCAATTTCTCCTTCATGTTTTTTTGCTGCCTTAAGGGTTTTAAATGTACCAAGATTCCTTCTCTTGCCTGTTTTAGGATTTATTTTTTTGGAATATATCCTGTATTCACCTGATTTTAATTTTCTTATCATATTTGCTGAAAGATTAATTTACAAAAATACGTTGATAATTTAACAATTGAATTTTAAGTTAAGTTCTAAAATATAAAATCGTATGGTAACAAAAGATAAAAGAATTGACGCATACATCGTAAAGTCACAGGATTTTGCAAAACCTATAATGGAGCATATCAGGAAGCTCATCCACAAAAACTGTCCGGATGTAACTGAAACAATAAAATGGGGAATGCCGGCTTTTGAATATAAAGGACCTTTCATGGGATTTGCGGCTTTCAAAAAACACTTCGCGCTATTTTTCTGGAAAGGTGCTATAATGAAGGATACCAATATACTGATGGGAAAAGACGCTAAAGGCTCAATGGGCAACCTGGGCAGAATAGGATCAATTGAAGACCTTCCCAGGGATACAGTTCTTGCAAGGTGGATCAAAGAAGCAAAGAAACTGAATGACGATGGTGTTAAGATAGATAAGAAAGAAAAACCAAAACATGAAAAAAAAGAATACAAGATGCCCGCGTACTTTCAGAAGGAGCTGAACAAGAATAAAAAAGCGAAGCAGGTATTTGAAGGATTTTCGCCATCCCATAAACGGGAATACCTTGAGTGGATTGTTGAAGCAAAGAGTGAAGAAACAAGGAACAAGCGTATGGCGACCGCAATTGAATGGATGATTGAAGGAAAATCCAGGAACTGGAAATATCAGAAGAAATAGAAAATGAAAAAACTCGGATTGATAGGCGGTACAACATGGGTATCTACTGTTGATTATTACACATACATAAATAGCGGAGTCAATGAGATCCTTGGCGGATCAAGCTCAGCAGAGTGTCTGGTTTACTCGCTGAACTTCGGGGAAATTTATAAAAATATTGAGCTGGATGACTGGGATGCTAACCTAAAAATATTTACCGATGCCGCAATCAAATTAATTCACGCAGGGGCAGAAGGTATCGTACTTTGCGCTAATACTGCGCACATCATGGCTGATAGTCTTTCTGAGAGAATCAGCGTTCCTATAATCCATATTGTTACAGCAACTGCGAATGAAATAAATCAAGCAGGCATTAAAACGGCCGGACTTCTTGGTACCAAATTCACTATGGAAAGAGATTTCTTTAAAGCAAAACTCTCCGGTTTGGGCATTGAAGCAATTATACCTGATGAAGAAGACCGTGAATTTATTCACAACAGTATATTCAATGAGCTTGGTAAAAATGTATTCAGACCAGAAACAAAACAAAGATATATCTCTATAATAGATAAACTCATATCCCGGGGCGCTGAAGGAATTATATTAGGGTGCACTGAAATCCCGCTGATTATCAAACAGGCAGATTCAAAAATTACCGTATTCGATACAACAAAAATTCACTCAAAAGCCGCTGTTGACTTTGCTTTGAGCTGATTATCCAAAAGTAAGTATCATTAATAAGGCCAATTTAAGCGAAAATGAAAAAACTAATAATACTTTTAATTCTGGTTATATCTTTCCCGGCATTTGCGCAGCTCGTAAAAAAAGGCGAAACAGAAATTTTCCGCTTCAAAACAAATGCAGGCAAAACCGCTGTAATTTGCAAAGGAGGAGATGAAAGCTATCTTGTTTACAGGTTCGGAACAAACAGCAAGATCGAGCTCCAGTATCCGGCTGAGCTGAATGAATCATCATGGGAGTTATTCACATACAGTAACTATTTCCGGGGCGGCGGAATGGAAAATGAAGGGATGGACCTGAACTACCTTACTTTCATCAATAACGGTTATAC
>JABFSP010000008.1 GCA_013140565.1 Ignavibacteria bacterium | reverse complement strand
GAATTGTAGCTTCATCCGGTTCCAGCCACTCGCGCGTTTTGAATTTAATAACACGGACCTCTTCTTCATCAGCTCTTTCGCCATATCCGACCGCAGCATCTACATAATACTGGGCATCTGCACCTTCTTTATAAGGAACGAAACCAGGTCTGTTTACCTGCCCATAAACGTATACCAGCTTTTTATTATCGGCAATATAGATTATATCTCCATTTTTCAAAATAATATCCTGTGAGTTATCGCCTTCTGAAAGTTTATCAAAGTCAACATTTACCCTGCCGATCTTATACAAAAGATCATTATCAAAGCTTTCTCTTTCTTCTTTGTTAGAGACTATATCATTGAGTCTTCTGGTGTAAACATTTTCAAGGGTATCTCTATTCTTTGTTTGAATAAAAAATGTATCCAGTTTCCGGTACACTTCCGAATTTGGCAAATAGGAATTTGGAAGCAGCCCCCCTGCTTCATTTATAATATCAGACAGTTTTGTAGTATTAAGCGTTATTGGATAATTACCCGGTCTTACAACTTCGCCTAAAACAAGTACCTTAAAATCTCTTCTTTGTTCAGCAAATGCGTTAATATATACCCTGTCATTTGCTTCCAACTTGAAGTTTTTATCTTTATCGTAACTTAAATAGATCTTCTCCATTTTAGTAGCAGTTGGATCCATCCTTGAAACAGTAATACTATCCATATTTGCAACAGAACTTACACCCCTAATCAGTTCAATTGCTGTCTTAAGGTCATCACCTTCGATATACTCAAAGACTCCCGGAAATTGTACCGCTCCCTGTATTGCAATAAATTTGCCGTCCCAATCATACTTCTGGAGAGTAATAACATCACCTTCCCGTAAAAATGGATTAAATCTCTCATCCTGCGTAGCATAATACTCATAAAGATCAATTCTTTGTATCTCTCCATTTTTTCGTTTCAATTTAATATTCCTAAAACTGAAACTATATCTCTCACTTGGCGAGGTACCTGATTTCATTAATGATAAACTGTCACTGAATATAAATGCAATAATTGAACTTGCACGCATAATTGCCGAAGTTGGATAAGAGCCTTGACCTACACCGGTAACAGTTACAATAAATCTCCTGGGGGAAACTAGCGTTAATGTTATTTCAGCTGAAATAAATCTTTTCTTAACTGCTGCAATTACTCTGCTTTTTGCTTCGCTTAGTGTCAAACCCGATACCGCGACCTCTCCAACACTCGGAATAATAAGAGAGCCTTCAGGACTTACAGAAAGCGGCATTGGTGTATTTACTACTCCCCAAATACCAAGTGAAAATATATCATTTGGTCCAACAATATATTTGTCTGCATCAATAGGTCCCTCTAGAAGCTGATCGTTATAAATTGTGCTGGAATTTGCAGATGGTTCAATCTGTTTCAGAATATCAAAGTTCTGGAGTTCCATCTTTGGAGTATTCATATTCAGATCATACGATTTAATCGGATTGTTCTGTGTCTGTGAATTCTTGTCATTCAACCCGCCCTGTGAAAATACATTAATACTAAAAATAATTAATATTAATACTGATAAATTTAGTTTAATTCTCATTCTTATAGTTTAAACTTCTTTTTAATATCACTTAAAATTTCTTCGGTTTTGTTTTCCCCGGTTGTTTCGGTATATATCCTTAGCAATGGCTCAGTTCCGGAGGCCCTGACAAGTAACCAGCCATTTTTAAACAGCAGCTTGCATCCGTCCAGTGTATCCTGTCCAACAACTTTTAAGCCTGCAACTTCTTCCAGACCCTTGGTAAGTTCGATCAGTTCTGCTTTCAATTCATTGCTAGCAAGGTGCTGATCAATTCTCTTGTAATAATACTTCCCGTACTTATTTTCAATTTCCGCAATAAGATCACTTAGTTTTTTCTTTTTTGCAGCAAGCATTTCAGAGAACATCATTCCGTTAAAGATACCATCCCGTTCAGGCAAATGGTGCTTCAGGCCTATGCCCCCGCTTTCTTCTGCTCCAATCAGAATATCTTCCTTGATCATCAATTCGGAAATATATTTAAAACCAATTGGAACTGTATATAGCTTCAGTCCGTATTCATCACAAATTTCTTTGATAACGTCACTTGACGAAAAACCCCTTACAACACTACCGGTCATTTTCTTGTTTTCAACCATGTATGTAAGCAGCAGCGCAAATGTCTTTTGCGCATCAACAAACTCACCATGCTCATCAAATATAGCTATTCTATCCGCATCCCCGTCTGTGACGATCCCAATATCATAATTGCCGTTTTTCATCTCACTTGAAATAAGCGAAAGGTTTTTCTGTACAGGTTCCGGACTTGAACCGCCAAATGAAGGATTTACCTCACTTCTAAGAGCCGTAAAATTGATAATTCCATCCATCATACCCTGACCGGAGCCATACATTGCATCGTATATAATTTTTACTCCTGAATCATTGATCAGTTTCGTATCAATTTTTTCCTTAAGGGTATTCCTGTAATAATCTTTTCCTTTAACATATTCTATCTTGCCGCTCTTAATGAATTCATTTAGTATCCCTGTTCCATAATCAAATGAATCTGAACTTTTAAGAACATCTTCAATTACGTTCAATTGACTGGGTCCCATTGAGCCGCCAAATTCATCTTTAAGCTTGTAACCATTGTACTTTGCCGGATTATGAGACGAAGTAATCATTACACCATATGCCAGATTTTTATCTCTGCTTAACAAAGAGACAGTTGGTGTAGTCACAAATGAGTCTGTTAAATATACCTTTATACCATGGTTTGCAAATACTTCAGCTGCGCATTCAGCAAATTCCTGTGAAAGGAATCTTGTATCATATCCAACAACAATTCCGTTATTCAGCTTAGGGTGTTTTTCAAAAGCAATTGCTGTTGCCTTTGATATTTTTTTCAAATTTTCAAAAGTATACTCATCTGCTATGACTGCCCGCCAGCCATCAGTTCCAAATTTAATTGCCATTTATGTGATTATTTAATAATTGTATTATACTTCAAGTGCCCGGTGTTCACTGACCCATTTTTTTACATATTCAATTGTTTCAGTAGTCGGAGTTCCGGGAGTAAAAAGCTCGCCAACACCAATAGCTTTCAATTTATCGATATCTTCTTTCGGGATAATCCCGCCGCCAAAAAGCAGCACATTATCAACCTGCTTTGTTTTCATCGTATCCAGGATTTTCTTGAATACTGTCATGTGTGCTCCGCTAAGAATACTGATACCGATTGCGTCAGCATCTTCCTGCAACGCGGCTTCAACGATCATATCCGGGGTTTGCCTTAAACCCAGGTAAATGACTTCAATTCCGGCATCTCTGAAAGCAGCTGCAATTACTTTAGCGCCTCTATCATGGCCGTCAAGTCCGGCTTTTGCGATAATAACACGTATTTTTCTTTCCATTATATATAATTGTTATGATTCCAAAACAATTTCATTAATATTTTTGTGGGATATTTTTTGATACACCATAACTGCAGCAATTCCCACTATGACTGCAAACCACAATGTAGCTGCCCTGATTATCAGTGTAGCAGCTACTGAAACACTCTTTGGAATTGCCAAAAGTACCAATAAACCCGTAATACTTGCGTCAGTTGCCCCTAAACCGCCGGGTAACATTGTTACGGCTCCGGCTATTGTTGCAAAACCGTAAATGAAGGTAGCAATAAAAATATCTATGTGTGGAGCTCCCAAAACGCTGAATCCGTTAATTACCAGATAAAAGCTCAAACACTCGAATGACCATGCAAAAATACTCAAAATAATGGTTATTATTAATTCCTTAAATTTTACCATTTGATATATGCTGTCATATGCAGTGTGTATCTTTTGAGATTTTTTGGCAAAAAAACTGACTTTCTCAAGCAGTCCAATGATAGCATATGATAGCTTTT
>JABFSP010000083.1 GCA_013140565.1 Ignavibacteria bacterium | reverse complement strand
CGAAATGATTTTCCGCCATCCATCCTGTGGAAAATGGCACAAGGCTCAGACAGAACAATAAATGCAGATTCGCCCACAGTATTCCGCCGCTCACATTTTTTACGGTGTGCAGCATATGGTGGTGATTGTTTCAGTATATTCCAAGATATATAAAGCTCAGAATATAAGCTATAAAAAAGGGGAGTACAGGCTGCAGAGCAGCCAGGTCGGTACCATGGGGAACCTTAAGCTCAAGCACCATAATAGTGATGATTATCGCAAGTACTCCGTCACTGAATGCTTCTAATCGGTTTTTGGTCATTAATAACTATTTTGTTTATAGAGCTTCAGCAATATTTCTGGCAATCCGGTTAAACTCATCAAGCGAAGTTTTACTTGTTATTTTATTAACCTTCATCATAATCATTTTATTGCCTTTCCTCACACTGATATAATAGAAGTTCTCACCGTCACTGTGGAAATAAGCTTCGTCACCAACATCTTTCAGTACTGTGATCCCCTCGTGATCCTTGTTCTCATCATAAAATTTTTTATAGATCTTATGTGCTGATTCAGTATCTTTATATTCATCAAATACATAATAAACAGCGCCGGTTTTGCCGCTCTTTTTATCAATTGAATCAGCAATATAAGCAAGCTGATATCTTGTGACATTTTCTTTGAGCGTTCCGGAGCTATCTGCAACATGCGCATTTTCACCAAGGATTTTAGCAGCATCGGTAAGTTTCAGGTGAATAACTTGTGAACCTGTCCCGGAGCAATAGAGAAAAATTAAGCTTACCGTTATTACTATGAAGGGCATCTTTATTTTATTTTTACGGCTGGTCATTGCCAAAAATAATAATATTTACGCTTAATCGTAATGCCATCCTGCATAAACTTTTACTGCAATACTATCCTTATCATACTCTGCTGATGAGCCGTACCACGCAAGATCCCCGGTGAGTGCAAAGTTAACATCCGGGTTCCTTCTTATATACCCGTCCCGGGTGTAACTGTGATAGATCATTACCTTTGCAGTATCGTAAACTGAATTTAAAGGCTCTCCGGTTATCATTTTTATCTCTTTCATGGTCATGCCTGCCTGAACCATTTTGAATTTTTCGGGTGAATAATCCTTTGCGAACTCAGTATCAGCATATGGATTAAACATATTGTATCCTTCACCCAGTATAAAACCGCCCATTATGAATATCAGGAATAGTAAAAATACTCCAAATATTAAGGATAATGATTTAAATACAAAACTTAATTTTTGATTTTTCATATGGATTAATTTAGATTAAAGTTGATAGAGCTGATGTTAAATAACCCAGATCAAAAACAAGAAAAGCTGTAAACATTCCGTATCTCAAAGAAGGCACCCATATTTCTGAAAAGCTGCCTTTTAGCCATGGCAAAATACACAGTCCAAGCAATGAACCCAGCAGTGATATAAAGAAAAATAATGTGGAAAAATATGAGGAAAAATCATAGGGTGGAATTGTTGTCACAATGAAGAATAACGCGAGTGCAGCAGTCAGAATTATTGCTAACGTAAGTTTCATACGGAATCCTTTCGATCATTTTAAGAAAAATCGTAAGTTTTCCTTCCTTATGCCACCTCTATTCCCAGCACAGCATCTTTAAGCCTGCCGTTAGGCTGTTTGTAGAAAGGAACGCCGAGTACCTGGTAACTCTTCACATTAATATCGTAATTGATATTCCTGATAGTATCGCTTTTCTCCGCTTCAATTGAAAGGAAGAGGAATTCCGCAATTTTCTTTGCGTCTTCCTTTGAAAAGTTAAATCCTGAGAGCTTAACATTATACTTCTGCGGGGATGGGACCGCGTTTTTGAGCGTATAATTCACTCCAATATTTTTTGCTGATTCAATCGGCATCCAGAATGCAGGTACGTAGAACTTTACGTCACCTTCAGTTTTGTTGGCACCGCCAAAAAGATTGGATATCCACCCGCCGGATGAATCTCGTGAACGGATATTAACATGCGCATCAACCAGCCAGAAGCCTTTGTAAACCAGCTCGCCATCACCTTTTACAAGGGGAGCCGCAAAGTTCACTTCTATCGGCACAAGCTCATCGTTTACAATTTCCCAGCCGTTACCGCAGCTTGAGCAATACACAATGCTGTCATTCATTTCAACGGTTAAACCGCTATCGCATGATTTGCATTTTACAGCTATTAATTTAAAATCTTCCATTTGTTTAATCCTGAACGCATTGAAGGATCCCATTCGGAGACCCCAAAATTATTGTTTAATTAATTATCTCCTCAAAAAACTTGAAGCAATACTTGCAACATCAACAACATTAATTCCGGATGCCATGCTCTTGACAGTGTTTGTACTTTTACCGCCAAAGAAGCCTTTCTTGGGCGGAGCATCAATGCCCGTGCCTTCTTCAACCTCGCCGCCATAACGGAACTTCTTATATCCCCACATCATAATTATAATACCGAATATCAGCGCGAATACATAAACAACAAGCGCAGCTTTTGCGCTGTCACCATCTCCTATTATACCGAAAATACCGAAAAATGTTATCAGGTATGAACCGACCGCTGTGCCGAATATCCCCGCAACAGCGCGGTACAGATTATTACCCGGCGCTTTGCCGTAACAAATTGAGCCGTCTTCGCCATCCACTACAACCTGGTAAGTTCTGCCTTTGAACAAATACCTTACTACCCACAACGGGTAATAGACTATCGAAACATTGGGTCTTACAAGATCGTTATGCTGGAATGTAACCTGGTCAACCTTAACGGAATTAACCGCTTCATCAATGAACTGTGCTTTGGCAATATCGGTAACTTCACGTTCTGATGAAATAATATTGAAAAGCATTCCTTCTGACTGCAGCTCTTCAAAATTCACAGCGCGCATTTCATCGCCTTCAAGATTCACTTTCCTTACGCCAAGCTCAGCAACATCGCAAGCCGCAAATGTCCTGTCAAACGGCTTCTGGATCTTGCGCTCAACATCAACGTAATATGTTGTGGTTCTTCCGTTGACGGTTTGTGTGCGGCGTTCTTTGCCGAATACCCAACCGATAACATCAGCTCTTACACGCCAATAGGGTATATAGACAAGAAATGCATCATCAAGTTTTGCGGTGTTTTTCAAACCGCGGGCTTTGGCAAGTCCCTTGCCAAGCCAGTTGAACATGTTCTGTATAGCAATGTTGCGCTGTACTTTGCGCGGAACATAATATTTTACAACGCCATCAACACCCTTGGTTAACAAAAGTGTGCCGCAGTACTTGCAATTGAAGGTTTTGATGCCCTCTCTTAAGTCAAGCTCGCCTGCGCATGCGGGACACGTTATTCCTTTTAATACTTTTTCAGCCAATTGAATTTATATAAAAAAAATATTCTTAAAATAGTCTTTATTAAATAAACACTGCAGAATTTAAATCTTACTTAAACTTCAAACAGGAAAATAAACTCAGGAATTCTTTATCAGTCAGTTCGTTTTTATCCAAAAATATAAAAACATATGCAAGCGCAGTTTTTGATTTATACATGAACAATTGCCAGCACTGTTTGTAACCGATATTGTATTCATCTGATATTTTAAACGAGCCTGAGCCTGCTTCTGTTGCATTATATTTTGAGGGATCGAGCTTAATTGATTCATACGAACCCTCTTTCAAAAGTTTGAGCACAGGATATCTCTTGGATTCTTCGGAAATCATTTCTATATCAATTCTGATCTCCATATTCTTTGATTCATTCTTAAAACAAACATCGCTCATGGCAAGAGTATCATTGCAATTTTCTTTCAGCTCAAAACCATCCGGCAGGTCAAAAGACATTTTGCTCTCTTTTAAGAGCGCTTTAAACTCCTTAGGCAGATCAGACTGCGCTGAAGCCATATAAGATAATACCAGCAGAAAGATCAGTACTTTTATCATTATTTAAACTTTCTTGGCAATTACATAAGCCATTACTATTAACGGCACTGATACCAGACCGAAAGCGAATATTTTAAAGACCTCCGCAGTCAGCAAGGCTTCTTCCATGTTACTGCTGTTTAACGCGAATCCTACTACGTAACACAGTATACTGGTAATAACAAATGCCGCAATGCTGAGTCCGAATAATATTCTGAACGGAGCTTCGCTCTTTGCGGGATATATGTTTGAGTATACCTGCCCTGATGACGCTTCAACCAGCGCGGTGTAGCTTTGACCGCCAAAATTGTAGTAGAACTGGTAGAACGGTATGTGAACAAGCGCGGCTTCCTTAACGATATCAAGGCTGACGCCGGAACCCTGCAGCCATGCCTGCGCTGAATCATAAAGCACGTCAGGCTTTTTTATCTCATCATCATTGTGAATAGTCTTATCGTAGAATTTTAATGCTCCGGCAGGTATCTGCAATTTTTTGATTTCAGATACTGACGTGCTTGCCGCAGGCTGAAGGTAAATTTTATCGCCCGATGCGTCCTTGGTCTTGAAATACCAGACAGGGAAGTAATAGAACTCAGTCTTTACTATCTGCGCCTTCTGGTCAAGATCCTTGACCGTGTGATTGCCCGCCATCCACCTTTTTAGGTTGCCTTCGGCTTCGTTTGGTTTAAAATTTGAATTTAAGAGGTAATGGAAAACTACTTTTCTTTTATCTAAAAATAATGCCGATGCGCAAAACGGACACTCTATGAAAGTTTCATCCTGTTGTACTGTAACATCAGCCCCGCATTGTGTACATTTTATTTGCATATTTTACAGAAATAGTAGCACAGACATTCTTGTCTGTGCATAATAAAATTAAGAAGGACAGACAAAAATTGTCTGTCCCACTATTAATTTGTTCTTACAGTTTTGAAAGCAGATCTTTTTTCTTTGTATCAAATTCCTCCTGAGTCAATGCGCCTGCATCCTTGAGCTTTGCGAGCTTTTCTATGGTTGCAAGTACATCATCCTGTGACTGCTGTACAGGCGGATTGTTCTGCTGGTTATTCTGCTGATTCTGCGGGTTCTGATTCTGCTGCATAGAACCCATCATCATGTTAGCCATTGTCATTCCGGCTCCCAAGCCAACACCCAAACCTGCTGTGCCGCCTGCGCCTTCATTTTCCGCGGCTTTTTCCATTGCCATAGCGGTTTTGAACTTCATGTAATTATCCAGATTTCCGATAGCGCCCATTGAGCTTCTTTCGTTGATCTTTTCCTGTACTTCATCAGGCGGAACTATACCAACTATGATAAGATCGGTTAGCTCGATACCCATTGAATTAAAGAAATCGGTAACTTCAGCTTTTATACCTGATTCTATCTGCGGGTAATACTGCCCAAGATCGAATACTGTTTTAAGATTTTTTCCTAAAACTGTATTTAGCTTTGATACAATTGAATCCCTTAAATAATCTTCAATTTCATTGGTGGTGTATTTACCCTGTGTACCAACTATTTCGTTGATGAAGAGCTGGGGATCTTTAATCCTCATTGAGAATTTACCCGAAGCCCTTAACTGAACGAATGATAATTCAGTATCACGGAAGTTAATAGGTGACTTGGTTCCCCATTTAAGATCAATGAATTTCTTCATCGATACGTAATACACCTGTGCCTGGAAAGGTGAGTTAAACCCGAAAGGCAGTGAAAGCAGTTTTGTTAAGAACGGGATGTTAGCCGTTGTTAATGTATGGCGTCCTGCGCTGAATACATCAAGCGCTTTTCCGTCCTTGTAAAATACCGCTGTCTGAGTGTCCTGCACAATAAGCTGCGCACCCATTTTAATATCTGTTGAACCGGCCTGCGGTTCGCGGTGAACCAGCTCTTTACCGGATTCATCAAAAAACTGGATTATTTCTAATGCATTACCCATTTTCGTTGTTTCCTTCTATATTGATTGTTTTATTTTTGTAAAATTAATCATTTGCATATTTAAATACAATTATAGAACCCCCCTTTTAACGTTTTGTTTCAGGAAAAATTTACCCTTTTGTTTCGGGTTTTGGCTAAACCTGCCGGGTTTAACTTAAACCTGTCAGGTCTTCAAGACCCAGCAGGTTTGGCACTTGTTAAGCAGAACATTCAAAATTGCTATTAAATTTAAACATTTGTATTTTGCGGGGTTAAAATTAATGCATAAAATATGGAACAAAAGCATTCTTTAATAAGGAAGTTAGGCTTATTCACCGCCGTTACTATAGTAATAGGCTCTATGATTGGCTCCGGAATATTCAAGAAGTCCGCATCAATGTCGGGGGAGCTTGGCGCACCGGGAATAATTCTCGCAATCTGGCTGATAGCGGGTATTATCAGCTTGATAGGAGCGCTCACCAACGCCGAAGTTGCAGGTATCCTGCCACGGGCAGGTGGACAGTATGTATACTTCCGCGAAATGTACGGTAACTTTACCGCCTACCTGTATGGCTGGGCAATATTTGCCGTGATACAGACAGGCTCAATTGCTTCAATAGCGTACGTATTCAGCGGGTACTTTGAATACTTCTTTCCAACCCCGCATCTTTCACCGGAATGGGAGGCATGGGGCTTTTCACTTAAGTGGGGTGAGCAGGTAATTCTTGACCTTTACCCGCTTAAGGATATTGGATTAAAGATGCTTACCATAGCACTGATAATGTTCCTTTCAACCGTAAATTTCTTCGGTGTGGCATTCGGCGGAATTGTCCAGAATGTATTTACCATACTTAAAAATATTGCAATCGCATTCATTGTTGTGCTGGCGCTTACTATGGGAGCCGGTTCAGTTGCCAATTTCTCGCCATTCGTAAATTCAGTGTTCCAGTATCCATCGGGCAGTTTGCTTGGGGGAATAGTTCTCGCGCTCAGCGGAGCTTTTTGGGCGTATGACGGTTGGAATAACATCACATATCTTGGGGGTGAAGTAAAAGACGCACAGCGGAACATTCCGAAGGCTATGATATTCGGCATGTCATTTGTGATTGTGGTTTACCTTCTGGTAAACCTTGCGTACTTCTACGTTCTTCCGGCAGATGTGATGAAGGATTCATCTTTCCTTGCCGCTGATGTTATGAAGCGCTCAGTGGGTGAGTGGGGCGGCGCGTTTGTAGCTGTGGCAGTGCTGATCTCAACTTTCGGCACAACAAACGGTACAATCTTGGTTAGTGCAAGAGTCTATTACGCGATGGCGAAAGATGGCCTGTTCTTTAAGAAACTCGAAGACGTTCACCATAAATACAAAACCCCGGGCACATCAATTATTATTCAGGGTATTTGGGCGAGCTTAATTACCATGACAGGCACATTTGACCAATTGACCGATATGCTGATATTTGTTTCGTGGATATTCTACGGCATGGGTGCTTACGGAGTATTTGTGCTTCGTAAAAAGATGCCCAATGCGGAGCGCCCTTACAAAGCATTCGGTTACCCGATACTTCCGGCATTCTTTGTAGTGTTCTCAGCGTTCTTTGTGGGATTCAGTATATGGTACAATGTCCGCAATGCTGTGTTTGGTATGCTGCTGGTTGCGATAGGCATTCCGCTGTATTATTATTTTAACAAGCAGAAACGCGAAGCAAAAGCATAGAAGACGGATTTTTTTTGTCATACCTGCTCCGCTTGTCATACCTGCTTAGGCGGGTATCTAGTGTGTGAACTGAGTAGAAACATTTTGCTTTGAAATGGTTTTTTGCTGAAGAAAGAAACAAAAAGCTTCTCAACTATTATATTTTTTTGTATCAAACATTCATTGGTTATTTTAAATTATCGTCTAGATGCCTGTCTCCGCAGGCATGACAAAAACAAAAATGTCATCCGTGTTCCAAGTAATTCCAACTTTTTTAAAGGAAATGACAATATAATATGATAACATTTATCTGTGATTCATCAGCCGAAACTCATCTCATTACAAACATTAAGCAGTTTGCTCCTAAGAGTCTGACTGTTTGCTCGGACCTTTCCGGAGAAAACCGCATAAAAACCGAAATAATTGTTTCTAACAAAGAGCTTCCGAAAGCTATTGATTACCTGAAGGAGTATTATGTTAAGCAGTATAACGGCAACTTAATATATCTGACTGATTATTTCATGGGATAACCTAATACAATCAGTTTCACCATCAAAACCGGTGTTCTATTGAAACCTGAATTCCGCAAATACTAAATGAATAAAGCAAAGCAGCTTAATATATTACGAAAGATTCTCATTTACCTTCAAATCCCCGTGTACATACTTGCCGTGAAGTTTGTAGTGACATTCTTCTTTAAGGTTGATGGTGTTTCAGAAAGTATTGACAATATTTTCAATTATTTTCTCTGGGTACTATTATTTGCTGTTATTGTATCGGGAATCATAGCCGCTATAATGATAGTACTGGCTTACGCCAAAAAGAATATCCTGCTGTTTCTGGCTCTATCTCTTATAGCGCTTGCGGTGTTGTTTACGTATCTCTTCAGCTTTGCCGGGCACTGGATGTTTTTTGTGATACCTGTAATTGTAGTACTTTACCATGTTGTAATATTTACGGTATTCAGCAATGAAAATGATAATTAATCAGAATAGAAAAAAATGACACACAAACAACAAATTTTAAACTGCCTTCAAAAAGAAACTGATCTTTGCAAAAGATTATTCACTCTTACCCCTGCAGAGCTTTACAACTATGCGCCGATAGAGGGAATGAGGACAACTCTTGAGCTTCTGAAATACCTGAGCTGGTCTGCAGGCTCATGTGTTGAAACATACATGGAAACCGATAAAGAAAAACAAAAGGGAATATACAGCCGCAATGATGATTACGGGGAAACAATGAAGCCGGAAGAATTCCCACAAAGGATGGACGAACAGATGGGCAAGATAACCCGCCTGCTTGAAAATACCGGTGATGATGAATTGCTGAGCAGGGAAGTAGTCCTGCCGTGGCGTGAGCCCAAAACACTTGGTGAAGCTTTAATGGAAACATCGCTTAAATGGATTACTGGATATAAGATGCAGCTATTTTTATATCTCAGAATGAACGGAATTGAAGTCGATACGGGAGATTGCTGGATACAGACCGAAGGCTGAAATAATTGAATATTGTAATTAAATTCGTGTAAATCTGCTATATCCTTACGCTTCCGTGTTCTATTCAAAAACCAAGCGGAACTATAATTTTACCACTGTTGTTGAGTAACCCGCCAAAAAATATATTTTTTCAAGATACCATTTCATGTTTATTTCGCACTATTTACCTGCTATATTTGGGTAACCTGATATTGGGTAAATTAATAATCATTTATGACTATCAATAATTTATCTTCCATCCTCCTTGCAGCGCTATTCATAATAAGTACCGTATCCACATCCGTATCATTTTCACAGGAAGAAGTTGTTATGGATTCCATAATAACCGGCAGCAAATACCGCATCACTATGTACAACGATAAGGAAATTATCGGCAGGGTAGCTAAACAGGATTCCGTTTACGTTTACATGGTAACAGATGAGGGCACTGTCCGTGTACGCTTTGAAGATATCTTCAGTGTTTCAAGAAGTACTGTTCCAAGGCTTATGACCGCAATGTTCACCCTGGGCGGGGGAGTGCTGCTTCAGGGGGGTGACTATGACGGCGGCTACAGTGATACACATTCGCCGGGTTATTCCATGCAGTTTACCGGTTTATATCCCTTCAGCGAAAATAAAGCTATAAGGCTTGATATGAGCTTCGGCAGAATGCAGCGTGAAAGAAGTGATTATTATTACAGCTACGGCAATGAAAGTTTCGATCCGCCTAAACAGAATATCAATATATACAACTTCTATGCTGAATTCCTCTTCGGTGATTTTAATACAAAATCAAAATTCAGCGTGTACGGTCTTGCCGGAGTTGGCATGATGCACGTGAAAGAAGAAGGGTATACTCACACAAGCTATAATTATTACGATTCAAGCTATTACTCATATTCTATTCCTGATAGAGATTACACAAATTTCAGCATGGCGCTTGGCGGCGGTCTGCGGTTTAAGATAAGTAACCGTATAGGCGCATTTGCCGAAGCGCAGTATAACTTAACCACATACCAGGGATTCTTTTGGTTCTTCGGCAGCGGATATTTCCCGATCCGTGCAGGAGTAACATATATGCTTTATTAACGGGGCCGGCACTATGAAAAAAATAATTATTCTTGGGGCATTTATTGTTATGCTTGTAAATTGTCTTGATGCAATAGGGCAAACTGATTCACTCAGGCTTGGCAGAAATTGTAAAATAGTTCTGTATAACGGTTTTCAGTCTGAAGGAAGAATTGTAAACAGAACATCTGACACAATTACTTTGCAAACCGATATCACAAATTTATTTATCCCGGTTAAAGATATCAAGTTTGTAATGAACCCGGAAGTTGAATTATCTGATCTTGAAGAAACTGATACCCTGAGTTACAGCAGGGAAGTAGTTGATGCAGTAAAGCTTGATACTACTGATAAATGTGATGTTTACCTGCAGGATAAATCAGTTATGCGTGATATACTGCTGGTAATAGATACTGATTCGACACTTAAAATAATTAAGGAAAACAGAACAAAAGTTATTGGAATTGCTGGCATAAGGAAGATCGTGTTCAAAACTTCTGCGCCGTTTGGTAAAGGTTACCTGTTTGGCTCGGCAATTGGTTTTTTTATCGGGTTCATTCCGTTAGCATTCATCGCAGACGGGGGACACCCTGATATAAGCGGATTCGGACCCGGAATATTGTTTGGTTTATTGTGTTCAATTCCGGCAGGATTAATTGGCGGTGTAGTGGGAGTTATCACAGCTTCAGATGATGTATACGTTTTTGATAATGGAATATACCCTGCCAAAATTAAGCGAATTCATCACGCAATGTCTAAGCATTATTAAATATAACAAAAAGGGGCTCTTTTTAAAGAGCCCCCTCATATACAGAATTTCCAAATATTATTACTTCTTTCTCAAATCCCTTAACTGCTCAAACAATTTCTTTTCTTCCGGTGTCAGGTCTTTTGGCGTCTGCAGATCTATTTTCACAAACAGATCGCCATGCTGTGAATCTTTGCCGTATTTCGGCATTCCCAAACCGCCAAGTCTCAGGGTTTTACCGTTTGATGTTTCAGGGGGAATTGTAATTTTAATTTTACCTTTCAGGGTTGTAACATCAAGCTTGCCGCCCAGAACTGCGGTAAAGATATCCAATGGCAGATCCATATACAGGTCATCATCAATCCTGTTGTATAACGGATGCTTTTGCAGTTTTAATGTTAATAGCAGGTCACCATTTGGACCGTTATTATGACCCGGGTAGCCTTTGCCGGCAAGCTTTAAGGTCTGACCGTCATATGAGCCTTTTTTAATTTTAAGCCTTATTTTCTGACCGCCAATTTCGAAAATTGTTTCTGCTCCGTTGAACGCATCTTCGAGTGATATTGGCAGCTCAGCCTGCGTGTCTTCACCCTTGAGCTGCTGTCTTCTGCCTCCAGGGCGCTGTTTTGCGCCGCCGAAACCTGAACCCGCACCGCCAAAAAATGCCTCGAAGAAGTCGCTGAACCCGCCGCCTCCACCGCCGCCAAAGGAACTGCCGAAGTCACCGAAATTTGTGCTATAATTTTGACCACCCTGCCCGCCGCTATACTGCTGCTGATACTTGCCCCAGTCAAATCCGCCGCCGGTCTGCCCGCCCTGCTGGTATGCATTCCAGTTTGAGCCAAGCTCGTCGTACTTTCTGCGCTTTTCTGCGTCGCCGATTACTTCATTGGCCTCGTTCACTTCTTTGAACTTCGCCTCAGCGGTTTTATCGCCGGAGTTCTTATCGGGGTGATACTTCATTGCCAGCTTGCGGAACGCTTTTTTAATTTCATCCTGCGTAGCTGATTTTGATACTCCTAATACTTTATAATAATCTTTATAATCCATACCAATTTATTAATGCAAAAGTATAAAAAAAAAGTTCCTGAAAAATTTAACAGTTATCCCTGGTCTGCTCAGTCACACTTCCAGAAAAAATTTGCATGCATGTCGTCTTTTATCCACCCGGTTTTGTAATAAAGTTTCTGAGCGGGGTGATTCTCGTTCTGTGTTTCAAGTACCATTCCGGCTGCGCCCGTTTCACGGACCAGTTCTTTTGACTTTTCTATCAGACCCTCGGCGACCTTTTTATGTCTGTGGATGATATCTACATAAAGATCGTTTAATATCCACATTTTTTTCATCCCAATTGATGTGAACGAAGGATACAACTGAGTAAAACCCATGCCTTCATTGTTATCATCAAGTGCAATGTATATTACTGATTCATTGTTCTTCATCCGTTCATTTATGAACTTCAGCGCACCGTCAATATCAGGTTCCTGGTCATAAAATACACGGTAATCATCGAATAATTTTGCGGTCTGTTCAAGTTCTGCAAGTGTTGCTTTTATTATTTTCATTAAGTTTTATTTGTGCTGAATTTATTTATCAATAAAGTGAAGCTATTATACTCATATTAACAATATCACCTGCATTACAGCCGCGGCTTAGGTCCATAACCGGCTGGGCCAGACCCTGCACTATCGGTCCCGTTGCAATTGCTCCGCCGATTCTTTCAGTAATTTTATACGCAATATTGCCCGCATTCAGGTCAGGAAAAATAAACACATTGGCATCACCCTTAAGTTTTCCCTTCGGGTCTTTTCTTTTTGCAACTTCCAGTACGAATGCAGTATCGAACTGCAGCTCACCATCACACATCAATCCCGGCATACGCTTACGGGTGAGGTGCAATGCTTTAATTACTTTTTCTGTTGATGCATCCTTTGCGCTGCCTTTTGTTGAAAAACTGAGGAACGCAGTTTTAGGTTTAATGCCGGTTAATTTTTTAAAGTTCAGCGATGTTTGTATTGCAATATCACTCAACTGCTCCGCGGTTGGATTTGGCAGTACGCCACAATCACCATAAGCAAAAACTTTTCCGTTAAATTTATTTGCTTCCGGAAAGCTCATCAAAAAAAACGATGAAACGGTTTTGTTTCCTTTGCTTAAACCAACTGTTTGAATCGCACTCCTTAAAACATTACCTGTTGAATAAACACTTCCGGCTACTATTGCATCAGCATACTTGTTTTTAAGCAGCATGCATGCAAATAACAGGGGATCTCTTAATGCTTTTTCCGCATCCGCCAAAGTGAATCCCTTAACTTTTTTGCTCCTTAGCTTTTTATATTCACCGGAGAATTGCGACGCAAATCCAATATCAACTATATCCAGATTATCATTTTCGGGTAATGTAATGCTTTTGCCGGTATCAATTAATATAAGATTGGCCAGCTTCTTTTTCAGAATAACTTTCGCTGCCTCAATTACTCTCGGGTCATATGATTCCGGAAGAATGATCGTCTTTTTCTTCCGCTTCGCTGCTGCCTCTAATTTCCTGAATATATCCATTTAAGCCGGTCTTGAGGTGTCTTGTTAATAATCTTGTTTCAAACATGTCGCTCCTACGGAGCTTTGAATTTTTTGTTTATCCCAACTACAAACATATCGCTCCTACGGAGCTCTGAATGTTTTGTTTATTTCTACTACAAACATAACGCTCCTACGGAGCTCTGAATGTTTTGTTTATTTCTACTACAAACATAACGCTCCTACGGAGCTGTTATACAAAATATTAAAACCATTGTTAATTGTTCATTGCTAATTGCTAATTGTCTGTATGATCCCGCCGCCTATCAGATCATCGCCGTCATAAAATACCGCTGACTGACCCGGTGTAATTGCTTTTTTCGGTTCATCAAATATAACTTTAATTTCATTATTATTTAATTGCTGAATTCTGGCCGCTGAACCTTTATCCTTATACCTTATCTTTACAATTGCCGGAGTCTCTGAATCAAGCGATACATATTTCTGCAGGTTTATTTCATTGCAAATGAACTCCGTATTATAGATACCCGTTTCATCATCAACATATATTACATTATTTTCCGCGTCAATCTTTGAAACATATACAGGCTTGCCCAGCGATACTTCAAGTCCGCGCCTTTGCCCTATAGTATAATTTATATATCCTTTATGCTGGCCAATTTTTTTATCCTGGTAAATTATATCTCCGCCTTCAATTGCTTTTTTCAGCTCAGGCATTCTGATCTGTATAAGCTGCCTGTAATCATCGTTCGGGACAAAACAGATTTCCTGTGAATCGGGAATATCAGCAGATTTGAGTCCGAGTTTTTTGGCTATTGCACGAATCTCGGTTTTTTTGAATCTTCCCAATGGAAATAGCGTTTTGGCAAGCGAGTGCTGTGAAAGCTGCCAAAGGGCATATGATTGGTCTTTGGTCAGATCAACAGCCCGGCTTATATGATTCCTATTCAAGCTGTCATTATAGTTCACTTGCGCATAGTGACCCGTTGCAATATAATCAGCCCCAAGTTCTTCAGCTTTTTCGAGCAGCGCACCCCATTTTATGGCTTTGTTGCAAAGTACGCACGGATTTGGTGTATGTCCTTTAAGGTACTCCTCAATAAAATTGCTTATAACCACTTCATTAAACCTATCGGTGAAATCAATTGTATAATGAGGAAATCCCAGGAGCTGTGCCGTATTTCTGGCGCTGTAGATAGTTTCCAGGGAACAGCAGCCGGAATCCTTCTCGGGGATATCGTCAAATCCCCAGGTTTTCATGGTCACCCCAATAAGGTTGTAGCCCTCTTCGGCCAGTAAATGGGCTGCCACAGAGGAATCAACCCCTCCGCTCATAGCAATAAGCACTGTTTTTTGTGATTTTTCACTCATTTCTGCAAAATACCTAAAAAATACTAACTAAAAAAGATGAAAAGTAGTTGTTCTGGCATTATAAAATGCTTATATTTGTATCTGATTTACAAACTTAACTACTCGAAAGGGGGGTAATTAATGACCAAAAGATCATTTCTCGTATGGGCAATGGTATTCATTTTTGGTATCGCCAGTCTGCCTGTTGTTGGATTCTCTGCTGAAAGCAAGCAAACCGCTAATACCGAATTACTAAAGAAGAAAAAGCCCAAGAAGAAATTTTCCAAAAAGACCAAAAAATCTTTAAAGAAAAAGAAAGGCTCAAAAAAGAAGTACTCAGGCGGTAAAAAGAAGTACTCAAAGAAGAAAAAATATTCCAAGAAGAAAAAGTATTCCGGAAAAAAGAAATATTCCAAGAAGAAAAAGTACTCAAAGAATAAAAAAT
>JABFSP010000049.1 GCA_013140565.1 Ignavibacteria bacterium | reverse complement strand
AATTTTATTATTTTCAATTACCAGTACGTTAATTCCGTTGGCCAGGGTTGTATCAAAGTAATCAGGGAACTGCACGTCTTTTGGCGGACCCGGTTTTGGTGGTTTGGTTCTGTCTAACACATCATCATGAGCGTTTATATTGTTTGCCATAAATATTATTAAAAGTAAAAAAAATGTTATTTTAAGTATATGTTTCATAGATTGTGTACCAGCACTTTGGACTAATCGTTATCGCTTTCAAGATCACTGTCATTTTCGGTCACTGTGCTTCCTGGTTTTGGTATGTAATTCAGTATAACTCTTCCTGCATTTTTCAAATATTTATCAGCTGCCCTGTTCATATCATCAAGTGTAATCGAGTTGTATCTTTCAATATTGGTATTTATCATACCCGGATCGTTATAAAATGTTTTGTAATGCGAAAGCATATCCGCTTTTGCAAGATTTGTCTGCACCCTGTATGCATGCCTGGTTTCAATGCGGTTCTTTATCTTCTCAAGCTCTCTTTGTGTTACCAGCCCGTTTGCCGCATCGTCAAAAATTTTATCAATTTCTGACTGTACTTCTTCTATTGTCACATCAGGCATCAGTATCGCGTAAAACTGCAGAATACTTGAATACTCTCTTCCTTCAACCCAGCATCCAACATCAGAAACCAGTTGTTTTTTGTAAACCAGCTCATTGTATAACCTCGAGCTTTCTCCGGTTGAAAGAATATCGGTAAGTATATCGAACGCAAAAAATTCATCGGTATTTTCTTTTGGTATCTTGTATGCGCCAAAGATACCGGGTAATTGTACATCATCGTAAACGATCTTAACAACTTCACCTTTTAGCGGCTGGTCAATGAACTCAGCTCCAACGCGAAGTTCATTGTTGCTGTATTTACCTTCGGGAATATTGCCGAAATATTTTTTTATAAGCCTAAGTGCTTCAGCCGGGTCAAAATCACCCGCAATAGTAAGCACTGCGTTATTGGGAACGTAAAATCTATAGTAAAACTCCTTTATATCATTTAAGGTAGCCTTCTTCAGGTCACGTACATCACCAATTGTATCCCAGCCATAGCTGTTGTTTTTATACAGCAGGGGAGCGAGTTTTATACTAACACTGCCATACGGCCTGTTATCAAAAACCTGTTTCTTCTCTTCAATTACTACACCTTTTTGTATTCTCAGGCTTTCTTCCGTAACTGAAAATTCAAGCATCCTGTCTGATTCAAGCCAGAGCCCGAACTCAAGCTCATTTGCGGGTGCGAGAAGGTAATAATTGGTTTTATCCTCGGTAGTATAAGCATTGTTCTCGCAGCCTTTTTGTAAAGAAAGCCTGTCGTAATCACCCGGCGCGATATTCTTTGAGCCTTCGAACATCAGATGCTCGAACAAATGCGCATAGCCGCGCTGGTTCTTGCTTTCATTCTTTGAGCCGACATGGTAGCAAAGATTAACTGCCACTGAGGGTATAGTATTATCCGGTGTTAAAACAACCTTAAGCCCGTTTGAAAGAACATGTTCCGTAAAGTTTACCTGGTTAGTATTGGTATCTATATGCAAACTGTATCCGTGCCTGTCTTTATCCTTATGTACATTATGTAACATTTTATTTTAATTTTCATTACCTTTTTTCGGAAGGTAAGTTAAAACAACCCTGTTATCAGGTGTAAGATATTTTTTTGCTGTCTTTAAAATATCTTCTTTTGTGATTGCAAGGTACTCATCAACCATGGTGTTTATCAGCCCGGTATTTTTATGGTATGTCCAGTACGCAGCAAGCGCATCTGCCTTTCCCATAATGGTCTGCATATTGCTTATGTAATCATTTTCAATTGAGTTCTTAACCTTTTCAAGTTCCTTATCTGTTATTGCACTAGCGGAAAGTCCGTTAATTATATCTGTAATATCAGCTATCAATGAATCAGCATTTGTGTTTTTAAAAGCTGTTGCGGTTACAATGAACATACCGCCGATCTCGTTATCCCAGATAAATGAACCCGCAGATTTAGCTGATTTTTTATTGTAAACAATATCACGGTAAAGCCTTGAGCTTCTTCCGTCGCCAAGTATCATCGCAAGCATTTCAAGCTCCTGAATATCTTTATTCGTCGTACCGGGGATCTTATACCCAATATAAACTGCGGGCAGCTGAACGTTATCATAGATAACATCCTTCACTTCACCCTGGTTGAAAATTATTTCCGGGTATTTTCTCTTTACTGTTGATGCGGGTTTTAATCCGCCGAAATATTTCTCCGCAAGCATGCGGGCGTTGCCGTATTCAATATCTCCTGATATCACAAGCACGGCGTTATCGGGGGAGTAGTATTTCCTGTAAAACTCTTGCGCGTAATTCAAGTCCGCGCTGTTGAGATCATCCATCGAGCCAATTGGTATCCATTCATAAGTCTGACCTTTAAATAACCGTTTCATCATCTCTCCCCATCTGGAGCCGTAGGGAACATTATCATATCTCTGGCGTTTTTCTTCCTTAACAACTTCGCGCTGGTTATCAAAATTTTCCTGTGTCACCTGCAGGGTTGACATGCGGTCTGATTCCAGCCATAACAATAACTCAAGCTGATTACTTGGCGCAGTTTCAAAATAATTAGTTCTATCCTGGTTGGTTGTACCGTTCAAAGTGCCGCCTGCATTTTGAATGTAATTAAAATGTTCTGTCTTCTTAACATTCCCCGAGCCCTGGAACATCATGTGTTCGAATAAATGTGCAAACCCTGTTCTGCCGGGGTCTTCATCTTTTGCTCCAACATGATACCAAATATCAACACTTACTATAGGATTAGTATTATCTTTATGCAGTATTACATGTAATCCGTTTGAGAGGTCAAATTCTTCAAAATCAATTTTGGCTGTTTGTGTGCTAAGCTCTGAAGTAGATATAAACATTATATAAGTTATAATTGTTAAGAATTTTAACATATTTTGAATAATTTTTGGGTAATTAAGTAAAATAACTATGAGTATCGTAATAAAAAAGCTAAAAAAATGAATAATTTTTCAATAAATTATGTTGTATATTTGTAGTGTAAATGTATAAATATTATATAGTAATAACTCACACCACTATGATTGATAATGTTTTTTCTCAATTTATAATTCCACCATTCAGCAGAATGAATTTTCAGGCTGCCGGTGTTTATTTTAAGATGTTCGTGAATTGAAAAAAGAATACTTATACATTTCGAACCTGCTGAGTATGTCTCGGTTTTTACTGCTTGCAGTATGCATTTACTTTTTGCTGAACGATAATTACTTAATGACATGTATAATGATCATTGTCATTTGGGTAAGTGACCTGCTGGACGGGTACTTTGCCAGAAGCAGAAATGAAATAAGTGAACTGGGAAAGATCATCGACCCGCTGGCTGATAAAGTAACTGTCATAAGTCTTGTAGTAATACTGCTTTTGAAAGGAATTATTCCTGCCTGGTATGTAATAATCACCGTTTTGCGTGATGCGCTGATACTTGGCGGCGGGCTATATTTAAACTACAAAAAGAACATGGTATTACAGTCGAACTGGCTTGGCAAGGTAACAGTGTTTACTATCGGGGGAACCATTTTTTTTGCAATATTTGCAAATGGCGCTAAATTGGGGCAATTTGGGAATTACCTTACCTATCATAATGAAATTACGGAACTTTTATATACTGTTTTGCTATTTATGTCTTTAGTGCTGGCTATATTATCATTATTATCATATTTACAAAGATTTAAAGAAATTAAATAATTTATTAACATTAATTGGAGAGGGATATGGAAACAACAACGGAAAAGAAGATTCGTGTAAGAACGCGTACCATGAAGGATATAGAAATTAAGCTGGCAAAATAGTTTGAAGGCAGAAAAATTTCTGAAAAAGCTGCCGTTGATGCATTGTTCGACAGCATCAGG
>JABFSP010000047.1 GCA_013140565.1 Ignavibacteria bacterium | reverse complement strand
ATTTATGCCTGATGGCAAAAAAAATCCTGTTGAATCCCTTAAAACAGAAAATTAAAATTTTTATTGCTTTTAAGTTTAAATGAATTAATATAACACTTATTGATAATGGAAGTATGCTGAAGTGCTTAGTTGTTGTTATATACATGTTAGCCCCTTTCATTTTTATATTTTCCCAGGAACCTGATGTTGAAGACCGGAGTTCATCTATATGGTTATATTCAGAAAGTGAACTGAACAGTAAGTATATCTTCAGAGGTATTGTGCTCGAAGATAACTATGTTTACCAGCCTGCAGTTTATGCCGGATATGACGGCTTAGGCAAAGCCGGCTCAATAAGTGCAGGTGTGTGGCTGAATTTCAGCATGCCTAAAAAACAAACACTGCTTAATGAAGAAAGCGGTGAATATGAAATACAACGGGAACCTTTCAGTTACAATGAAACCGATCTTTACCTGATGCACGAGGTGACGTTTAAAAAACTTTCAGTTAAAAATACATTTGCCCTTTACCTGTTTACAACTGAAACAGGATACCCAAACACAACAGAGTACATACTTAACTTAACATACCCCGCGGGTCAGTTCAATTTGCTCAGTGAATTTTCCTGTGATGTTTCGGCTTACCCGGGAGCGTATGTATTCACCCACGGTATTGGCTGGGAGAGGGATCTGACTAAGGAGCTTTGTTTCAGTTCAGTGGTAAACCTTGTTTGGGGCGGTGCCAAATATAACAGCGTGAATGCGGGACTTGAAAAAACACTTTTGAACAGTGCAGGTACAGATGTTTCTGTAACCTACTCACATAAAGGCGGCTTCTACACTAAAATGCGTTATCAATATAACAGAATGCTTGACGGTGAAATAATACAAAGCTATGGTTATGATACATGGTGCTTTGGTTTGCTGGCAGGATACAATTTCTAAACAGAACACTCAGTCTGAATGAATTCAGAAGATAAAAAAATTCCGGAAAACAAAATTGTTAACACAACGCAGAGACATCTTATTATTCTTATAGTAACGGTAATTATTCTGGGGGCAGTGGGTGAGTACTTTTATCACAGGTTTGAATATTCCAGGATAATGAGTCTTGTTGATTCGGAAAAGACCGAGCATGACAGTTTACTTCAGAAGATAATCAGTTTTAAATCATCAAGCCTTGCAGCGTATACCAATGACTATACTTACTGGGATGAAATGGTTTTGTTCGCCCAAAGCGGAGATACTGCATGGGGTCATGGAAATATTGATGCTTCACTTTCAACCTACGGAGCTGATTATGTCTGGGTTTTTGACAGCACGGAGGCTTTGAAATATTTTACCGCATCACCCGGCACCCCCGAACTTGATAAAACGATCCTGAACGTGAAAACGATGATGGAGTTTTCGGCTGATAAAAGATCTAATCATTTCTTTATTGAAGCTAATGGAAAAATAATAGAGCTTAGCGTTTATTCAATACATCCAACCGCTGACCCTCAAAGGTTGGGCGAGCCCCGTGGTTATTACGCTGCCGGGAGATTGTGGAACCCGGAATATTTGCACGGAATTTCAGAATTAACCGGGACCGGGCTTAAATTTCGGGACGGGGTTACAGCGGTTATACCCTCAGACGGTGATAATGATTTTCTGGTAACAAACCTGTTTGACCTGACGGACAGCAGCGGAAAAGTACTAACACAGATAATTTCTTTTAAGGAATTTTCAAACCTGAAAGCCGCATACTCACAGTTCAGGTTCCAGCTTATAGTTATGAATTTTATTGTGGCGTTAGTTTTGATATTTTCCACTTTTGTACTATATCACATCGTAAATAAACCATTAAGAAATATAAACAAGTCCCTTTTAACCGGTGAAAGTATACATATACTGCCATTGATAAATAAACGCAACGAATTTGGTCACCTGGCAAAAATGATAAATGATTTTTTTGAACAGAAGCAGATTCTCCTGAATGAGATACAGGAGAGGATAGATGCTGAATTAAAGATCAAAATTTCAGAGGAAAAATTAAAAGGCTCCCTTCAGGAAAAAGAAGTGCTGATCAAGGAAGTTCATCACAGGGTTAAAAATAACCTCCAGATAATTATCAGCCTTATCAGGCTGCAGGCAAGCAAGGTTTCTGATGAGAATTTAAACAGTCATTTAAACGAAACACTTAACAGGATAAAATCAATTGCCCTGGTACATGAAATGCTGTACAGGTCAGATGACCTGAGCCATATTGAATTTAAAGAGTACATACACAAAATTACCGAATCTCTCAGAACTATTTATGCGGATAAAACAGGGAGAGTCAGTATAAATGTTCAATCTGATGACGTATATTTGACGGTTGAAAAAGCTGTTCCGTGTGCCATAATAATAAATGAACTTGTAACAAACTCTATCAAACACGCATTCAAAAAAAGTGATTCAGGTGATATAAATATTTCGATGAACAGGCAGAATGGTTTTTATTCCATGAAGATTGCCGATAACGGCTCGGGGCTTGCCAGCGGTTTCAAGCTCCATAAAAACGGGTCACTCGGAATGAACCTTGTGGATTCCCTGGCAGACCAGTTAGATGCTGACGTTAGTATTGATAGCTTTAAGGGAACATCATTTGACTTTCGCTTTCCGGTAAATTAAAAAACGTTTTTTAACCTGTTACTGTATTTGGCATTAGCGTAAGCATTTGCCGGATGCAGTTTTTTTTGCTGAAAAATTTGAAGAATCAGCAGATTTTGCAGTAAAAACAGGTGATTTGATGTAGACTTTTAATAATCATAATATTTCCTCAAATTTGGAAACATTATGACAAAAAATCAGCTAAAAAACGATTTAAATAAGGAAATTTCAATTAACAGGAATCCTGTTGTAAGGTGGGTCCTGCTTATCGGGGGATTTGTACTGCTGGGCATCGGTGTCCTTGGAATGTTCCTTCCTTTACTTCCTACTACAGTATTCTTTCTATTGGCTGCATGGTGCTTCGCAAGAAGTTCTGAACGCTTTCATAACTGGCTTCATAACAACCGGCTTTTCGGGAAGTATCTATCCAATTACCGCACTAAAGGCGGCATGACCATAGGCTCAAAAATATTTTCAATATCATTGTTATTATTAGGTATCTCTATATCAGTATTATTCCTGACGGATAATCTGTATATCAGGATTCTTCTTGCCGCAATTGCAATTGGCGTTACGTGGCATTTGCTGACCATTAAAACTATTGAAGAAAAGAAGTGATAAATGGCTAAAAGAGAGTCAGGTAAAATTTCACCTGAAGTAATGAATGAAGACAGAGAAATGCTCAATGAGCTTCGACCTCATACATTTGGTGATTTTGTTGGACAGGAGAAGATAAAAAATAATGTTGGTGTATCAATAGCCAGCTCAAGAAAACGCTCTGATTCGCTTGACCATGTATTGTTTACGGGTCCACCCGGACTTGGGAAAACAACCCTCGCATACATAATAGCAGCGGAAATGGGTTCGCGCATAATTACAACCTCTGGTCCAGTGCTTGAAAAGCCCGGCGATATTGCAGGCATGCTTACAAAACTTGAAGCTAAGGATATCCTTTTCATTGATGAAATTCACCGCATACCAAAAGTAATTGAAGAGTATTTGTATTCAGCAATGGAAGATTACAAGCTGGATATCATTATTGATCAGGGTCCGGGCGCAAGGAGTGTTAGCCTTCAGCTTGAAAAGTTTACACTCATTGGCTCAACAACACGTGCGGGTCTGCTTAGCGCGCCGCTGCTTGATAGGTTCGGCATCCGCTGTCGCCTGAAGTATTACAATGTTGATGAACTTGCTGATATTGTGAACCGCTCAGCGGGTATATTGAAAATACGCATTGAAGATGAAGGCGCGATGATAATCGCAAAACGCTCACGGGGAACCCCCAGAATTGCGAACCGCCTGCTTAAATTAACGCGTGACC
>JABFSP010000139.1 GCA_013140565.1 Ignavibacteria bacterium | reverse complement strand
AAAGCGATAAAAATCAGCCGGAGAAAAAGGACGAAAAGAACGATAAGGAATCTAACGAAAAAAAGCAGGACGAAAAAGGCGATAAGAATAGCGATGCCAAAAAACAAGACGAAAAAGAAACCAAAACAAAAAAAGATGCCAGTAAAAAAACTATAAATATTGTTCTTTTCATTTAATTTTATCTTTATTGAATATTTAGTGAATATGTGAGTGCAAAAATAGCATCAAAATCACTCAATACCTTCACCCGAAAGTATGAAAATGGAAGAACTAAAGTACCATTTGCAGTTTTCGGGCTTTTTCAATCGCCTGGATTTGGCGGTTTACCTCAAGTTTAATGTATATACTGTTTGTATGTGATTTTATTGTGTCAGACCAATTTATACATCCGTTCGCATCTTGTAGGAGAAATAGTAATATTCAAATGTTTTCAAAAGTGCAATTGCACAGACAAAAAGGAGTCCCATAAATATGATATTTATAAAACTCCTTCTTGCTTCATGAACTTATGCTTGTTTTTACTTTTGATTTTTTAGTTAGCAGTATTATTTCTAACTAAGATAGCTATCAAAATCTCATTTTATTTACACCTTCAACAAGGAAGTCGAAACCGAACAACATTGTGAAATAGAATTGCCATTCCTTGCCGTATGTAACTGTCTGGTTAGCCCCTGTGGTTGATGGAAACACATTTGAGAACTGGTCGAGTCCATAGCTGGCATTAAACGTAAATGCGGTTGGATACACATAATATGAATAAGTAAGCAATCTTAGTTCAAACCCTACATCTTTCCTGAAATCCTTAAGCTTTGTAGCTTTTCCGTTCCATGCATTGCCGATATCGCCGTAAACGGAGAAATAAAGCTTATCAAAGTAGAATTGCAGGAAATTAAAATCAAGGTCTGTGGCTATCGGGAATCTGTACGTCAAATTAGCCGTTGCGTAGCGGTTACCCCCTAATGCGTAGAAAGGATATCCCTTCATATTCGGGAAGCCTGTAGCATAGAAATCAAAGAAATTATCCTGCTGGGGACCGAATATAGTGCCGCCGCGCAGTCTTAAGCTTATTGAATGCGAATTATTGAACAAACCGAATCCCTGCAGCAAATCACCTTCCAGCCTGTGGAACTTAGCCTTTTCAAATGCTTCTGTTACGTTACCCTGGTCATCAATTACCAACTCAGGATTCAGATCGTTAATTTCATAGTCATACTTCAGCCTGAAATACCTGCCAATTGGGTTAATATCGTCATTTTTGTTAGGCAGGAAACTGCTGTATGAATAAGCCAGTGAAAGATCTCTTCCTGTAAAATAATTTGTAGATGAGGCTGAAACCTGGCGGTTTATTGATGGTATTACAAAAGTGCTAAGTTTTGATGCGTATGATGAATAAGCAAATCCGGCCCGCATATTGTGATTGGCATTAATGATCTTGAATGCCATACCGAATTCAAACTGCAGAAGGTCATAAGTTACGTCAACGGGCAGAGTATCGAGTCCCGCAACTAATTCGGCTTCTGTTTTCCTAGTTACATTATAACCTGCTAGCTGGAATGACGGTGAAAAACCAAGTTTCTTCAAAAAGAAATCTTTTAGGAATGGTACACCATTGTTGTAGTCAAACTGCAAAAACAAATCACGCTCAAAATTCCGATTTACCGAAGCACCGCCAAAAATACCCATTCTGCCCAATACATCCTGCGAGTAGAAATAAAGTCCGGGTTTTATGATATCAAGGAACTTGCCGCCCTTGGTATAATTATCAAATCTTAAAACTGGAATAATGAAGAGCGGTGTTGCAACATTATTATACTTTGTTGAAGAATATGACTTAACACTGTCATCCTTAAAGTCCTTAAGCCTTGGGAAATCAAATTTATTCTTCGAAACGCTTGAGTTCTCGCTGTTTTCCTGCGAATATTTGGGTACAACTTTGTCGGGTCTTTTGTAATTTGCGTTTTTTTCAGCTATTAATGAATCAAGAATAGTGAAATCCTTAAGCTCATTAATCTTATATCCGCCGGTTTGCCACGTTGAGAAAGTCAGGTTACTGGCATCTGCAGACGGCATAAATGCGCCGCCAATAACATTTGTGAGCTGCTGCATGTAAACAATGCTGCTTTCCTTTGACATTCTTGCATTGTTGATAAGGTCATACTTATAAATGTTGTAAATACCGGTTCTATCGGAAGCAAAGAAAATTGATGCGCCGTCTTTTGAATAAACCGGACTGCGGAAATCAATGCCGGGATCGTTGAATATGAACGTTACTTCCCTTGTATCAACATTAATTTCGCAGATCTTACGTGAATCTTCTTTGGAGTAATCATACACAATTGTATTATTAACAGGCGACCACTTTGGAGCATATACCTGCTCACCATTTGTATATGTTGTCAGCTGCTTTATCTGATCTTTGCTTATCATTTTTCCGTTTGGAGCCGGTGAAATGAACAGATTCTGAGTCCCGTCGTTGTTCCTCACAAAACAAATCCATTTACCGTCACCGGAATATGCCGGTGCGTGTGCTCTCAGACCGTTTGATAGCTGGGTTTCCTCTTCTTTGGCTAAATCATATTCATACAAATCAAATACTACAGCATCGTGAATGTTTGGTTTATTTCTGCGTGAGAATATGATCTTCTTGCCATCAGGTGACCAGTTGTAAGCGCCGCTTACAGATGCTATCAATAATTCATCATCTTTACCTGAGCCTACATTATGTACGAACATAGAAGTTGAACCGTAATCATACTCTTTATTTGAAAGGTAAGTTATCTTCTTGCCGTCAGGCGAAAATTGGGGGTAATAGTTGGCAAACCCAACATCAGCAATTATTTTGCCTTCAACCTGAAGCTGTTTAATTCCTTCAACTTTATTCCTGTAATCCTGTTTAAGATAAGCTTTCCATTCATCATACAGATCACTGCCATCTTTGCCAATCGCTTTCTTAAATGCTCCCTCTGAGTTAATTCTGGTTAAGTCACCCAGATTCTCTGAAACCTCGCGAAGCTTATCTTCACCGTATTTTTCAGCAATGTATCTTGATAGCGCGAAACCTGAATTATAAATTGATTCAGCCTTATATGTTGTAACTGATGCGAACTGACCCATATCTTCCCATGAAAGCATTTTATCGCCAAGCACGCGCATACGGAGTATCATATCCCTGTGCGCATCCCAGTAATCATATCCAAGCTGCTGGCGCTGGTACTGCGCTGTTCCTTCTGCGAACCATGCAGGCACTCCAACACCCGAGATCGGGTAAGAAATAATTGTATTTGGATAGCCGTAAAGTACATCGGGTCTGCGTTCCTTTTCGTAGTTTAAAAACTGGATGTAGAGCGAAGGGAATTTTGTTGAAAACTTCATTGAAGCCTGAACCTGTATTACGTGAGTGTATTCGTGGGTTATTACATTCCTAAGCCAGTTATGTGTACCGCGCAGGTCAAAATCAAGCGAAGCTGAAGCAATTTCTATCCTGTTACCGTAATAATCAGTCGCGCCGTTTGAAATATCCGATTCATCGTTGATTATCCATGAAGTCTTGTCTTCCGGAGCATATTTATACAATGATGTTATTGGTCCGTAAATTTCTTCAGCAATCTTCGCTGTAAGTTTCGCCGTTCTTTCTGTACCTTTATGATAATGTATGTAGAAATGGTCGGTTTCTATTGTGAACCATTCAAGCTCAGGATTTGGCTCAAACTGTGAAAATGTAACGGTTGTGACAAGCAGTAATAATAACAGGATTCTGGATATCATAAAAAATATATTAAATTTAGCTTTTTAAGTAAATAAACGCAAAAATATATAATTTCCGTTTCCCCCTGATTCAGGGTACGAAAAAGACAAGATTAACTGAAAATCACAGTTATATCAATGATAAAAAATATCGAAAAAATGAGAATTTATTAAAAACGGGTAGATTTGTATGCTATAATGTAG
>JABFSP010000156.1 GCA_013140565.1 Ignavibacteria bacterium | reverse complement strand
CTTCAATACCGCGCAGTATGATGAGGCTTTAAATAACATTAACCGCATCACCCCGGATTTCTTCGCCTTCAAGCTTGATATCAAGAACCTTACGGTTCAGATATTCTACGAGCTTGGCTACTTTGAAGAGGCATTATCGCAAATCAAATCTTATAAAGAATATCTCCGGAAAGATAAGCTCCTGAACATGGAAAAGAGGAAAAGGTATTTCAGCTTTCTGAAGTTCACAGAAAACCTGGTGTTACACAGAGCCGGAACAAAAAATACAGATATTGGCTACCTCAGGTACCGCATTTCAACCCACAAAGCTACAGCATTCAAGCCCTGGCTCATGGAAAAAGTCATGATGCTTGATACAAAAGCAAAAAGATCCGCGTAAAACACATACTCTGCACATAAATTCACTCAACAAGGAACAATTTCCGCATTTGATGCGTATTGGATATAACAGATAATACCTGAATGAAGCTTGATTTTCTGCTTAGTTTCCCGCAGAAACACTCATTTTTTCATTGAAAATTCGTAAATTTTAAACTATATTACCAGTTCGTATGATAATTAAAAACCTCGTTGCAATCGCTATAATATCATCAATTATAGCCGTTTCTTCTGCTTTTGCGCAGGAAAAATATGAAGCATCAACAGTTCTGAAAGAAAAATTTACCGATAAGTCCGGCGCTCCATTAACGGGCAAAGGCGTAATTATTGGTGATGTTGATTCAGGCATTGATGTATTCCACCCGATGTTCTTTTTTGCCGATGGCGGCGAATTTACATTTGTGGATGTTAACGGTGACGGCAATTTAACAGTTGGCGAGGATGGCTTAGATATAAATGGCGACGGAAAAATTGAAAGCTCAGAAGTTTTGCGTTTCCAGGAAATACGCGATAACACATGGGGAATGCTCTCTTCACTTGGGCAGGTTTCAGGTAAATACAATCCTGAATTTGATTTCCTGTATGTTGATGTGAACGGGAATAAAAAAAGGGATTTTGGTACGAAAGCCGGATTCAAAGAAAGCGACCCATCATACGGCGAGCAGTTCTTCATTTCAATTGATGAGAACAAAAACGGAAAAATTGAAGCAGGCGAAAAGCTTGTTGGATTAAAGACATCGAAAATAAGATCAGTAAGACAGCGCGATGATATTGTAAGAAGACGCGGCATTGACCTGATAGATACAGAAGAAGATAAGAACGGACACGGAACAGGTGTCGCAGGATTAATAATTGGCGGACACTACGGCGTGCAGAAAATACACGGCATAGCGCCTGATGCTGAAATGGTTTTTTCAAGCATACGCTATGATTACACTCCCCGCTTTGTTCGCAACTTCACCGATCTGGTTGGATTTTTGCGTGATGAAAAAGTGAACATACTTCTATTTGAAGACGGCGAGTGGATGTGGGAGTTTATGGATGGCTCCTCACCTGAAGAGGAAATGGTTAACCAGATGGCAAGAGACGGTGTTACAATAGTTGGCGGCGCAGGGAATATGTCCGGGGGTAACATGGTTGTAATAGACCAGCTTAAAACCGGCAAGAGCGTTACATACACTGCAAGCTGCTCAGGCAAACCCGATGAAGATGTAACAAAAAATGACGGTGTGTTTTTCAGTTTCCTCTGGAAAGACGCATCAAGCAATATAAAGTTTGAAGTAGAAACTCCTGATGGCAAGTCAACCGGTGAGCTTTCTGAAGGCAGCGGGATATTGAAAACAGGACAGTATAAGATTTTTTACAGCCGTGAAGTATCACCAAAAGGCACGGTTATGATGAAGTTCGGCGCATCAACACAGGATTCAGATATTGTGCGCGGAAAGTTTAAAATAAAGCTCACTAGTGATAAAGACCAGGAAATACGCGGCTATGTTGTTGATGTAACGCAATCATGGAGCGGTAACGCAAGATGGGTTAACAGTAACGCAATTACTGATGAATCAAACATATGCTTTCCTTCAACTGCCGATAGCTGTATGGCAATTGGCGCATATGTTTTTAATGTAGGATGGATGGACCAGGTTGGCGATCTTGCAACTTATTCAAGCAAAGGTTACAACATTACGGGTAAACTTGGGGTTGATCTAACGGGTCCGGGTCACTCAACTTTCAGTACTGAAAAGAATAATTCATACCAGATCTTCAGCGGAACAAGCTCAGCGGCGCCGCATGTAGTTGGTACAGCAGCATTACTGCTGCAATATGAACCCAGCTTAACGCATGAGAAGATAAGGATGATACTGCTTAATTCTGCAAGGAAAGATAATTTTACCGGCGATGTACCTAATGCTGAATGGGGTTACGGAAAGCTTCATATGGAAGGTGCAATTAAGTATTTGATGAATTTAAGTAATTGACACGACAAGGCAAAAGGCAGAAGTAAAAAGGCAAAAATAAGTTTTTAACTTTATTAAACGTAGAAGATTTAAACAAGAAAATAGAAAAATAAACAAATAATAATATTTCAAATTAACAAATGAGAAAAAACAAAAGAGAAGAGCAATCTGCATACAAAACAATGCAGATGAACCAGAAGCAGCAGCAGCAGAGGAGAAAAAAAGTTGATCCTCTGAAAACAAGAGGCATTAAATATATCGATTATAAGGATACACGTTTACTTGCAAGGTTCGTGAACGAGCAGGGCAAGATTCTTCCTTCAAGAATAACAGGTATCAGCGCAAAAATGCAGAGACAGATGACCATGGCTATTAAAAGAGCCCGTCAGCTTGCATTAATGCCGTTTGTAAGCGAAGAATTCAGACCGTAAGAGATTTGACTCAGGTTTAAATCTGTAGAGACGACCCGTTGGGTCGTCTCTTTTTTTATGATAAGACAGGAACGTCTGTGCCACCGATTATCCAGTTTGCACGAATTTCATCCCTTATAAATTATTATAATTAATGTTAATTTGCTTTATATGATAAGAAAAAACAGATTTTGGCTGCTGTTACTGCTATTAATTACAGCTGCACAGCCAGGTTACAGCCAAAGTGAATTTGTTATAGGTGAATTCACTGTATCAAAGATACTTGATGGCGATACATTTAGATTTGAGGGACTTGATAAATCAACCCGGCTGATGGGAATTGATACAGAGGAAACCTTTAAGGATAGTGACGCTGAAATGAAGGTGAATGATATTTCATCATATTGGGCTGAATATTACGCTCATAAAAAGGATTCATCCAGCAAGCCCGCAAAAATTGAATCACCTTTTGGCTATGATACCTGGCAATGGACAAAAAAATTATTTAAAGATGTTGTTAAGGTAAGACTCGAAGTGGATGATTACAAACGGGTGATAGATATGTTCAATCGTTACCTTGTGTATATAATAGCTATCAAAGAAGACGGAACGGAATTTAATTATAATATAGAGTGCGTTAAGCAGGGCTACTCACCTTACTTCAGCAAATACGGATATGTTGCAAGGTTTGATAAGGAATTTAAAGCTGCACAGAAATATGCACAGGATAAGAAACTGGGCATATGGAGCGGGAAAGAACTATGCTATCCTGATTATAACGAGAGGATTTTATGGTGGGATAAACGCGGCGACCAGATAAAACGGTTTGAGACTGAATATGCAGGTAAACCCGGATATTACAGCATGCTTGACCAGAGTGATTTCAATAAATTGGTGGCTCATGTTGGTGACTCAGTTACAATATTTGGAAATATTTCCAGGGTAATTACTGATAACAATCCGCATATTGCCAAACTTGAAATTAATGAAGATGATACCATTGATCTTGTGTTCTTCCAGAAACATTACGATTTGATGAAAGAGCTGAATCTTGATGACCCTAAAGGCTATTACCTTTATGCAAAAGGCAAACTTACTGAGTATAAAGGCAGGAAGCAGATAATAATAGAAGACAAAAGCCAGATCTGGGAAGAATAAAAGAGTTCACCGGTTGATTTTCCAGTAAACTGACCCCACCCCCAAACGCACCAACGG
>JABFSP010000223.1 GCA_013140565.1 Ignavibacteria bacterium | reverse complement strand
GGATAGATAAACAACTCAATAAAGTAAAGTAAAAAGATCTATTGAATTTATTCATATTTTACCAATTTGCCGCAATTTTATTTGTACCTATATTTTGTGAAATAGTCCGGTCAATCTACATTTAATTTTACCCTTAATATTCGTAAATTGCACTATCACACCGAAATTATTTTATATAAAATCATAACATGTTTAAGAAAGGATTTATAAATGTCTGAAAATACTCCAATTACAGTAGCGTATGGCGATGGCATCGGACCCGAAATAATGCAGGCAACACTTGATATAATTCAGGCTGCAGGCGCAAAATTAGATATTGAAGTTATCGAAATTGGCGAAAAAGTTTATGGCAAAGGTATTGCCGAAGGCATTGAGCCAAGTGCATGGACCTCATTATTGAGAACAAAAGTATTCCTGAAGGCTCCGATCACAACACCGCAGGGCGGCGGATTCAAGAGCCTGAATGTTGCCACAAGGAAAACTCTTGGACTTTACGCAAATATTCGTCCATGTGTATCTTACGCGCCTTATATACAGACCAAACACCCAATTATGGATGTTGTAATAATGAGGGAAAATGAAGAAGATCTTTACGCGGGAATTGAGTACAGACAAACCGACCAGGTGATGCAGGGCTTAAAACTTATTTCTGCACCCGGCTCTGAAAAGATTATCCGTTATGCTTTTGAATACGCTAAAGCCAACGGCAGAAAAAAAGTTACATGCTTCATGAAAGATAACATCATGAAGTTCACCGATGGACTTTTCCATAGAATATTTGACCAGGTTGGCGACGAATATCCTGATATTGAAAAGGAAAGCTGGATAGTTGATATCGGCGCGGCAAAACTTGCCACTTCACCTGAATCATTTGATGTTGTTGTAATGGAAAATCTTTACGGCGATATTCTTTCTGATGTTACAGCACAGATGACAGGTTCAGTCGGACTTGCAGGCTCGGCTAACATTGGCGATAAATGCGCGATGTTCGAAGCCATTCACGGCTCAGCACCAAGGCGCGCAGGGCAGAACGTTGCGAACCCTTCAGGACTGCTCTTGGGAGCGGTATTAATGCTTGCTCACATTAACCAGTCTGAAGTAGCAACAAAGGTTCACAATGCATGGCTTAAAACCCTTGAAGACGGAGTAAATACTTATGATATATTCAGGGAAGGCGTAAGCAAAGAAAAAGTCGGCACAAAGGAATTTGCACAGGCCGTAATTTCAAGGCTTGGTCAGAAACCTTCAACATTAAAGCCGGTTGAGTACCATGACTTTGAAGTTAAAATGCAGCCGCATTATGATTACAGGACAATTAAAAAAGCTAAAAAAGATCTTGTAGGCGTTGATGTATTTTTACACTGGACAGAAGGAACTGCCGAAGAGCTTGGCAATAAGCTGAAGAATATTGCAGTTGACGGATTAAAGCTGACAGCAATAACAAACCGCGGAGTGAAAGTTTATCCGGGCGGAATGAAAGAAACTTTCTGTGTTGATCACTGGAGATGCCGTTTCCAGGTTGAAAGCGGAATTACAACACATGAAAAATTAATTGCACAGCTTGATAAATTCCGTGCAGAAGGATATGATTTCATCAAAACTGAAAACCTTTATACATTTGATGGTGAAAACGGTTTCACTGCATAAAAATTAAAATAGTAAAAAACTCTAAAACGGCTCTTCAATAAAACATTGCAGAGCCGTTTTTGTTTGATATGCGTATATTAATAAAGACAAAAGTAGCCCAAAATTACAGGAAAGTTTTCCAAGGCTTTGATATTAACCTATTTATGAAACTTAAACCGCCACTCGTTGGTTTAAAAGTTAAGAGGTTCGATGGGTGTGCCAAAGGTGATGTAGTTCAGGTGGAAATTAACATACTTGGATTTAAGCAACAGTGGACTTCACTAATCACAGAACAGGTACAAAACGATAACGAAATATACTTTATTGATGAAGGTACAGTTTTACCAAAACCATTAAAGTACTGGAAACATAAACACATAATAGAAAAATCTGTTGATAGTAGTATAATTATTGATGATATTACGTACAAATCCGGCAGCATTTTCATGGATTTTTTGCTGTTTCCTGCGTTTTTTATGCAGTTTTTTTACAGAAAACCGGTTTATAAATCTTATTTTAACAACTAAATTGAGTTTATGGTAATTACCTATAAAACTAGCGCTAAATTGGAAGCACACGAGCTATCTGACCTGTTTAAGGCATCGGGGATAAAACGCCCGGTTGAGGACCTGAACAGGGTTAAGAACATGATTGATAATTCCAACCTGCTCGTCACAGCATGGGATGGTGAAAAGCTTGTTGGTGTTGCCCGCGCATTGAGTGATTTTTCTTACTGCTGTTACCTTTCTGATCTTGCAGTAGATAAGGAATATCAGAACCAGGGCATTGGACATGAGCTGGTAAATGAGATACAGAAGCTAATTGGAGAAGAATCAAACCTTGTACTGCTTTCAGCACCGGAAGCAATGGAATATTATCCAAAAATAGGCTTTGAGAAAGCCGGAAATGCATATATCATTTACCGCAAAAAATAGAAAAAGTAAACGGAGTTTTATTATAGTGTGTTAAATTTATCATTCATTTGTTAAATTTGTAATATGGATGATAAAGAAATTCAGAATTTAAGAAGACAGTATTCCAAAAGCACCTTATCGGTAAGCAGTGTCAGCAAAGACCCTTTCAAACAATTCGAAAAATGGTTCCAGGATGTATTGAACTCAGGTTTTTTAGAGCCTAACGCTATGACTTTGGCAACAGCTTCCAAAACGGGAAAGCCTTCTGCAAGAGTTGTATTGCTGAAAGGAATTCACGATAATGGTTTTGTATTTTATACCAATTACAAAAGCAAAAAAGGCAAAGATATTGAAGAAAATCCATATGGCTGCTTATTATTTTATTGGGACAAGCTTGAGCGGCAAATAAGGATAGAAGGAAAAATTGAAAAAGTTTCGCAGAAAGAAAGTGAGGAATACTTTAATGCACGTCCTTATAAAAGCAGAGTTGGCGCATGGGCATCAAAGCAAAGCAGCGTAATCGAAAGCAGATCGGCGATTGTAAAGGAATTCCTTAAATACATGGTAAAATTCAAAACCCATGTTCCCCTTCCCGATGTTTGGGGCGGTTACTCACTTACGCCTGATACATTTGAATTCTGGCAGGGCAGGCCAAACAGGCTGCATGACAGGGTCAGATACTTAAAAAGTAAAGCAGGCTGGAAAATCGAAAGATTAGCGCCTTAAATAATAATATTTTTAAGAGTACCAGATGGTACTCTTTTTTTTATATTTTTATCCCCAAAAATAAAACTAATTCCGCAATAATTTCTCTTACCTATCATTAAAGTCCTTTAGTTTATCTGCCATATAATAAAACTAACGTTTTCAGTTATGCCATTATCAGAAACAATCAGAATATAAATTCCAATGTTCAATATCTACTAACAATTGAAATGAAATAACATAGTAAAAAATAGTAAAAATCCACTTTTATAGGCCTTTCTGTCATACATTTCAACTCATACTGTAAACATTGCCTTCAAAAATTCTTTTTAAAAAGACGGTTTGGAATTTATCTTTGTATGTGAAAATGGAAACAAAATGTTAAACAAAATTGAGTCCCTATACTTTACGGGAAAAGTACAATAAAAATTTCCAGGAGTTCAGTTGCTGCTGATAATACATGGTTAGTTAATCAGAAACCAACTAAAGAGAAGCTGTTCCCAAATAGAAATTCTGATGCATATATATTAATATGTTACAAGCCAAATCAATTTAAAATTATCTAAGAAGGACAAAAAATGAAACACTTGATAACATTTTGTATTTTGCTCTCTTCACATGCATATACACAATGGCAACCTGATATTAGACTGACGAATAACCCGGGTTATTCGTTTACATCTTACAATAATGCCTGGTGTATAGCAGCCGGGGTGAATAATGTACATGTTGTGTGGATTGACCAGCGTGACGGGAACGGCGGTGAAGTATACTACAAACGCTCAACAGATGAAGGTACAAATTGGGAATCAGATGTACGGCTGACAATTAACTCTGCTATTTCATTTGCTCCTTCTGTAGCAGTATCCGGTCAAATTGTGCATGTTGTATGGTATGATGAGCGCGACGGAAACCAGGAGATATATTACAAACGCTCTACTGACGGAGGCATAAGCTGGAGTACAGATACCCGGCTGACAATTGAGAATACCAGTTCCCTGTATCCTTCCATAACTGTATCGGGCCAGATTGTGCATGTTGTATGGTATGACACGCGTAATTTTAACGAGGAGGTATATTACAAACGCTCTACTGACGGAGGTGCCACCTGGGGCGCTGATTCACGGCTGACCATTGACCCTTCAAGCGGTTGTTACCTTCCCTCTGTATCTGTATCCGGCTCTAATGTACATGTTGCATGGGAAAATGATGGCGCTATAAATCCGGAGATATACCATATGAGCTCGACCGACGGAGGGACAAACTGGGGATCTGTTACCAGATTGACAAATGATTCTGCGGATTCATACAATGCTTGTGTTGCTGTTTCGGGAACTGCAGTGCATGTTGTATGGTGGGATATTCGTGACGGAAACAAGGAGATCTATTGCAAAAACTCCACAGACGGTGGATTAAGCTGGGGTGCAGATATAAGGCTGACTAATAACCCTGCTAATTCAGAGAATCCTTCGGTATCAGTTTCCGGTCAATCAGTGCATGTTGTTTGGTTTGATACCCGAGATGGGAACACAGAAATATATTACAAATACTCTTCAGATGGGGGAATAAACTGGGGTTCAGATCAACGGCTAACGAATAACTCTGAAGGTTCGGGACGTCCTTCAGTATCAGTATCCGGCTCGAAAGTGCATGTTTTATGGTATGATTTTCGTGATGGAGGCGATCCGGAGATATACTACAAGCGTAATCCAACCGGTAATCCAATAGGTATCATCAATGTTAATGAAGAAATACCAGGAGCATTTTCTTTATTTCAAAATTATCCAAATCCGTTCAACCCTACAACAAATATTAATTTCAGCATTCCAAAATCAGGAATGGTTAAACTGCTAGTGTATGATATACTTGGTAAACAGGTATATGAGCTGGTAAACGGAAATTATAATGCAGGTTCATACAAAGTAGATTTCGACGCAACTTTTTTATCTTCGGGTGTGTATTTGTATAAAATTGAAGCAGATGGTTTCACCGAAGTCAAAAAAATGATACTGGTTAAGTAACCGGCATTGGTTTCCGATATACATGTATTACATTAATTGAACTATAACCCGCGGGTCCCAATACCTGCGGTTAATTAAATAGAAAATCACTATGAAAATTTTAACAATTTTATTTTCACTGATCACTGCGCAAGCTTTTGCTCAGTGGCAGCCGGATCTCAGGCTGACAAACAACCCCTCTGTTTCTTTAACATCTCACAATAATGCGTGGTGTATAGCATCAAGTGGGGATTCATTGCATGTTCTATGGCATGATAATCGTGATGGAAACTATGAGATATATTACAAACGCTCTACTAATGGAGGTTCAGGCTGGGGAGCGGATACACGGCTGACAAGTAACTCCTCTTATTCAGGGTTTTCTTCCGTATCAGTATCAGGTCAAGTTGTTCATGTTGTATGGCTTGACCAGCGTGACGGGAATAGTGAGATATATTACAAACGATCCATAGACGGAGGTTCAAGTTGGGGGGCAGATACACGGCTAACGAATAACTCTTTATTATCAGAGTATCCTTCCGTCTCAGTATCCGGTCAAGTTGCACATGTAGTATGGGTTGATAGTCGTGATGGAAACACTGAGATATATTATAAACGCTCCAGTGATGGAGGTTCAAGCTGGGGAGCAGATACGCGGCTGACAAATAACTCTTCATTATCGGATGATCCTTCTGTATCAGTATCCGGCCAAGTTATACATATTGTATTTTATGATAATCGTGATGGAAACTATGAGATCTACTACAAACGCTCTACTGATGGAGGTTCAAGCTGGGGGGCAGATACACGGCTGACAAATAACGTTCTCATTTCAGGGCGTCCTTCTGTGGCAATATCAGGTCAGTTTGCTCATGTTCTCTGGCATGATAATCGTGATGGAAACTATGAGATATATTACAAACGCTCCAGTGATGGAGGTTCAAACTGGGGAGCAGATACGCGGCTGACGAATAACGCTTCATTATCAGAGTATCCTTCTGTCTCTGCATCCGGTCAAGTTGTACATGCTGTATGGCATGACAATCGTGATGGTAATCCTGAAATATACTATAAACGCTCAATAGATGGGGGTTCAAGCTGGGGTGCAGATACACGGCTAACGAACAGTACCAATAGTTCATACTATCCTTCTGTGGCAATATCCGGTCAAGCTGTTCATGTTGTATGGTCTGACATGCGGGATGGTAACTCTGAGATATACTATAAACGTGACCCAACAGGTAATCTCGTTGGTATTCAGAATATTTCTAATGAAATGCCGAATGGATTTTCACTTGAGCAGAATTATCCTAACCCGTTTAATCCAGCAACAAATATAAAATTCAATATCCTAAAAGCAGGAATTGTTAAGTTAATTATCTATGATGTACTTGGCAATGAGGTAGCACAGCTGGTAAACGGAGAGTATAACGCAGGCACATATAAAGTTGATTTTGATGCTTCTTCACTGTCTTCAGGTGTGTATATTTATAAAATAGAAGCAGAAGGTTTCAATGACGTCAAGAAAATGATGTTGATAAAGTAATGTAATTACTTTAGAAACCTTGTTTCTAAGGTTGGCTAAATAAAGCAGTTATTTTACCGTTTGTATCTATGGCTGGTTAAATAACCGGCATTTTTATCCGTAATGCATGCATTACATTTTTTGAAATATATCCCGTGGTTCTCCAAAACATCCCGCGGGTTATTTTTATAATAAAGTAACAATAATTGATTTAATAATGCGAAAAGCTAATTAAATATTACATTCCATGCAGAGATAGCAATAGAAATATATAAAAGGGTAAAAACAACAGGCTCCTATTGTGCAAGTTTTTGAGCTTCTTCAACTATCCACAACTTGTACGCAAAGTACTCATCCTTTTCAAGATCCATCTGCAATTCATTTACCAGTACTTTATCTTCTTTATATCTCACATTATTCAGTTGGTTTGTATATTTAATGAATTTCAGGTACTGATTCTTGCGCATATCAGTCATAAACTTGTTATTCTGCACGGTTTTTTTAAATGTATCAAGCAGAGATTGAAGCGGCAGGGTCCATACCAATGAATAATATATCCGGCTCTGCAGTATCCTGAGATCCATTTTCAGGTAAACTTCTTCCGGTTTGCTTTTTGCAAGATACTCCAGCGCTTTTTCGTAGTTGCCTTCTTCATTTTCAAGGTATGCCATTCCGTAATAATAATACGCTTCCCGTGATCCTTCATGTATTTCGTTCTTGTAATCAGCTATAAACTTTCTAAGCCAATCGTACTTTTTGAGTTTTGAAGCTGTCACAACCATGCTTGAAAAAAATGAATTTGGCATATAACCGTGAGTTTTATATGTATCCTTCTTCAATTCAAGTTCATAGATCTTAAAGGATTCAAGCAGGTATTCCTGCTTACCTGTTCTTAACTGCCTTACACAGTAATTTTCAAGATTAATGAAAAGGTCACCTATAGTTCCGCCAAGCTCGGTATCGTGTTTAATAATAAGGTCCTTCAAAAGATAATAATTCTCTTCATTATCGGGCTCAATAAAAAGTTTTATCACCCGGTAGTATATTAAAATCAACGGTACGCCTTTGAACTGTTCAGCATTGAAATTATTCAGGATATTCTCAATTATTTCTGTATCTACCTTTACATTATAAAGATACATTGTATTTAAGGTAATTGCATAATATTTAAGCACGCTTATAAGATAAAACTTGGTAATGTTATCAGAAAATAACTGAATATTATCTTTTGTAAGGTACTTTTCATACTTACCCATATAGATTTCAGCAAGATAACTTAGTTTGTGCTCAGCAAACAGGTACCTGTTTTCGTAATAATAATTATCTCTTACATTGAATTTATCCAGTTCCTGATTAGCTTCATCAATTATACGCTCGAAATCCTTAAATAACTTCCTCTCAAATAATTCTTTAAGCAAAATATCTTTTGATCTGAAAGTATCGGTGTTAAACCTGCTGTAGGCGAGAAATTTTTCGACCAGTTCGTATAAATAATACATCAATAATCTAAGTGTGCTGTCTTTATACGGCTTGCCGGGAAAAATTTTCGAAAATACTTTTTCCTTTTCAATCTTTGTTGAGTCAAGCTCGGGGTAATTCTTTTTGATCAGCTCAAAAAGTTTTACAACGTTCACGTTCTTATTAAAGAATGGTGATGAAACGAACTCTGAAAATTCCTTCATTTCCTTTGGAGAAAATGTCCTTACGGCTTCAATTAAACTGCTTTTATTCATCTATTAATTCTCCGGTTTTCTTTATCAGCCAGAATTTTTCGAGGGTATTTCCTGTATTTTCTATATCTTCCTTCAGCCTTGTAATTTCTTTCACGGATCTTTTTTCTTTTATCTTCAAAAGCCTGGTGTAGAATTTCAGAAAATTCAGTATCCTTGTAAATCTTTCTTCAGAAAGTGAGCCTTTATTATTGTTCAAAAAATGGCGGTATGAATCGATCTGGTAAACTGACTGGTTCAGCATATCAAGTTCATAAAATGTCATTAGCGTCAGATCTCTTACCGGCAGCTTATACTGAATATGCCTTATTGTTTTAATAGTATTAAGATGCCAGAGCGCTTTTTCGAAATCATCTTTGTTGAATGCCAGGCGCGCATAGCAATAGTTTATTACAACATCGCTGTTTTCGGGGGAAATGGAATCTTTGTATTTTTCGATAAACTTTTCTGTCCACTCAAACTGTTTTACAGAAATTGCTGTCCCTACAATGTTACCGAACATCAGGTCATCAAAGTAAATATGCTCCTCCGCGGCAAATAGGTTCTGCTCAAGGCAAACCTTATAAAGCTCAAATCTTTCCTGAGTGAAGGGTTTCCCCTCTGAAAGAGGTGAGTTATTGTAACCCTGGTAAACGCAGTAACTCTGAAGTATGTTATGAAGACTGTACCTGTCACTTTGTGAAAGTTTATCTGAACTTGTAATAAGTATCTCTTTCAGTATTCTGTAATTTTCCTCTTTTTTGTTCTTAATTAGCAGTACTTCATTCAGGTGGAGTTTTATTTTAAGTTTTTCCTTAAAATATGTATCTTTAGTAAGCAAATAGTCCATAATATGCTCTATGAAATCAAATTTCTGCTCGATCTGCTCATACATACTTTTATCAAGCATAAACCGGTAGTGATTAAGGGATTTAATAAGATAGAAACTGGTTAATTCATCTTCTATGTAGGTAACAGTGTTTGTAGTATAATTTTTAAAGTCCTTTTGCTTGAACTTGCTCCAGTCCATGTAAATCTCTTTCTGGTTCTGCAGTTCATATTTCCTGAAATAGTAATCCGGGTCATGGTAAGTAACGGAGTTTATATCTTCTTCAATTTCAGTGTAATATTTCAGGAAGACCTTTTCCAGCTTCCTTTTATTCAATTCCTTTAGCAGGTTTATTCCCCTGTTCAAGTCATCTTTACGGAAGTTCACATATGCCAGGTAATCTTCGGCAAGTTTGCCAAGGTTGTAAATTACGGTCCTTAAGAATCCATCATTGTACTTTTTCCCTTTAAATAGATTTTCAAATACCACTTCTTTATCAAGCTTTTTATCTTTGAATTCGGGATAGAATTTCTTTAAATATTCATATAGATCTTTAACGTGAACATTTTTGTTAAAAAATGGTGATTTAACAAATTCACCAAATTCTTTGAATTCTTTTGGTGTAAACTTACTTAATATTCCAAGAAGTGTAGCGCTTATCATCAAATATTTGCGGGAAATTTGAAACAATATAAGGTACTTTTTTGCTATATAAAACGCATTTTAACAATCATTTTTAGCAGTTTTCACATTGAAAGAACTCATTTTTTGATGATTTTTAAAAACATCTGCACTTACTATTCCGCTGTGAAGTTAAAGCAACAATCTGAAAATTACTTTCCGCAGCTACTTACCATATAAATAAAACGGTTATCTAATAGTGGTATCTAAGAATGATGAATTTAATGTGTCTTTTACACGAACTTACCAAAAATCATTTCTTTGTGCAGGCACAACTTAATTTCTATTTTTGTATCAATTAAAAAATTTGATAAGCACAGCAATGAAGACATTAATTCTTTTGGCATTCTTTTCATCACAAATATTCTCACATATGCTTTTTGTAAATGATCTCAATTACTCACCCGATGAAAATACAAAAAGCAACTATAGTGGCAGCACTGATGAAATGATTTCTTCGAACAGTAAAAGTATTCTCACCTCAGGTCTAACATCCGCGGGATTTTCAAACACCGTGATCAGGAATACAGCATTGGAGCAGACTTCTTCATCTATACCGGGAGGATATTACCTTGGACAAAAAGTACCCGATGCATTTGATCCCGTAACAAGCTTTTACTTCAGCCTTCCAAAAAATCAGCTTGTAAGGATCGTGATTTTGGATATGCTGGGTCAATCAGTTAAGGTACTTATTAATGATGTTGTTAACACGGGAACATACAAATTGAATATTGATGCATCCGGACTTTCTTCCGGCGTGTATGTTTACAGTTTTGAATCAGAAAATTTTACAGATTCACGAAAATTGCTTCTGGTTAAATAGATAAGAATTGCAATTATTTGAAACAAAATGACCCAATTTTTTACCATAAATCCACAAATTATACAAAAAAACGCATATCGGACTTAATAGGCTAAAACATTGAATAAAAACTTTCAAATAATTCAGTATCAAAACTTCAAAACAAATATTTCCAAACTTTAACATATGTGATCACAATAGCTTAGGTGCTTACTGCAAATACAGAACATACCTGATACAATGCAAAGAGTAAACAAAGATAAAATCATTTCTTTGTATAGTCTCATAAACAGGACTATTTTTGTAAGGTTATTAAAAATTCAAACAATAAATTCATAAAATAAGAAAGGAATCAAAACAATGTTCGGATTCGGAAAAAAGATCGAGAAAGACCCTAAAAAAGCACTTGAAAACGCTGATAAAGCTATCAATTCAGGGGTTACTGGCTTCTTAACAAAAACTTTCATGGGAAAGGATTTTGTTGACCAGACAAATGCTTCTTTGAACATGGCAAAAAATTACACCGATACAAGCAATCTCAGCCAGACAGGCATGGGCGGAACCGCTGATGTATTAAGCATTGAAGATACAGGAGCATTAATTAATTTTAACCCGGTGGTTAGAATGAAATTAAGAATAACTCCACAGTTCGGACCGGCTTTTGAAGCAACCGCTGAAACTGCTGTATCCAAAATTGCCATCCCAAGAGTTGGTGATAAAATTAACATAAAATATAACCCGGCTAATACTTCACAGGTACTGGTTATGTAATAATTAAACAAAACAATACAGGAGGAATTCACAAAATGAGGTTCACAAAAATAGCTTTACTTTTATTTGCAGTAATGGCTGTATTTTCAGGCTGCAGCAAGATAAAACAGATCCAGCAGATCACCGACAAATTTGCAGGTGACAGGCTTTACTTCTGCGAAAAATACGTAACAAAAGAAATTGGCGAAGATACCAAATTCAAACCCGGGAAAATTACAGTAATGGTTAAACTTCAGAATCCGATAGGGGAAAAAGAAGTTGATATCAATGTAACTGACGCAGCAACCGGCAAAGCAGTAGAGACATTTCCGTTCACAGTACAATCAAGCTGGGACTACATTCACTTTGATGACGTCGAATTCAAAGAAAAAGGTAAGTATAAAGTCAGCTGTATAAAAAAGAACGGCGATGTTATCTGCAGCGGCGAAGTAGAAATAATATAATAATTATTTTAAGAAAAGCAGATTAGATAATTATAAACAGTTGACCCAAATTCCACTCTCAGCCGGAGGCAGCCGGCTGAGAAAATGGAATAGAACTACGGGAATTTTAAGAAAACAGCAACCCTACCCATTAACGGGATATAAAAAATGAAACCAATAAACGGGATAAGCATAAAAAGATATGCTGAGCTTTGCGCGGATATGGATGATGTAATACATGATAAACACGCCTGCATTAAGATAGCTGCTTCAAGCGGAATTGCAAAAGCTGATTGGGAAGCGGCACACTCAGGATGGCAGGAAAAGATCACAGATCCATCAGATATGGGCAGAACAGCATCAAAATTTGTTGCCCACTGGAAAGATGCCTTAAACAAATGCAGGTAAACAACAATTTGGTATTGAAATCAGACATCATCAAAAATAAATACATTAATTTTTTACATGCAGGATATTAACGGAGTTACAATACAAAGATACGCAGAGCTTATTTGCGCAACTACCGATACGGTCACGGAAGAAGAATTCTGGCTGGCAATTGAAAAAGAAGGAATTTCAAGAGATGCGTGGCAGCCAATAAAAGACGGATGGAATGCAGAGCTGTTCAAACCTGAAAACTATCTTACGCTGCAGCAGGATTATAACAATGCTCTTGAGCTGGCGGTTGAAAAGAAAAATAACGGTAATCCGCCCTGTTCAATCGAAACTTTCGCGGACCTGAATGCACAATTTTATTACCGCAAAGATCCGGCAAACAATAACGAAGTAATGGAATACACCAAAATACTTGAAAGCAATAACATAGCGCCGCTCAAATGGACTGAATATTCAGGCTATTGGGCGCCAAAAACGGCAAGGGATGAGTTTTCACAGAAGTACTTTGACCTGCTGAATGTTGCCTCAGCCAAATACATGGAAACATAAGATTTTTATCAAAAAGTATATAATCTGCTTGATTATATTATCATAAACTCCCCCCAATAAGCCGTAATTTTTTTACGGCTTTTTTATTATGCCAACTAAACCTATCCGCAGGGAAAGTCATCAAATATATAACAAATAAACATTATTTTGGATAAATTATGAAATTATCAGCAATTTTAACTCTAAGCCTTCTGGCAATATTACTTATGGGAAAATTAACACAAGCCGATGACGCAAGGCTCCTTTTTGAAAAGACCATTTCAACTGAATCGGGCAAGGAGCTGATTACAAGCCTTGTCGCTGGGGGAATAGAAATATCAACCTGGGATAAGAACGAAGTTAACGTAAAAGTTTACGGAAACGATGAAGCCGAAGAGAAAATAATCTTTTCAGCTGAACAGACTTCAACCGGGGTGAAGGTTGAAGGCAAACAAAAAGACTCCAAAAATTTTAAGAATCTGACTATAAGGGTAGAAATTGTTGTACCTAAAAATTACGACCTCAAATTATACAGCTCGGGCGGGAATCTTTCTGTAAAGGATATCACAGGCAAAATTGAGACCAATACATCCGGCGGTAATATCAAAATTGATAATACTTCAGGTAACCTGGAAGCATATACAGCCGGCGGGAATGTCGCAATATCAATATCAAACGGCGATATCAAAGTATCAACTTCAGGCGGTAAAATTTCAGTCAATGATTTTAACGGCAACATTGATGTATCAACAGCCGGCGGAGATATTGTGCTTGATGGCAAAAACGGAAAAATAGACGCATCAACAGCAGGCGGAAGTATTAAACTTGATTACGAAGGCAAAAACATGGGAGTTGATATGAGCACTCTTGGCGGCAATATTAACGCTTCGCTTCCGGGTGATTTTGACGCCGACGCAGATATTGGCACACTTGCCGGAAAGATCACTTGTGATTTCGCAAAGGTTCAGAAAGATAATCATGTTTCATCATATATAAGAGCCAAGTTCAATAATGGCGGTGAAACGTTTAAATGCACAACATCAGCAGGAAATATAATTGTAACTAAAAAATAGCATCAAAAGCAGCAACGCAGAAATCTTTTCATTTGACCCGGCTTTTAAAACAGCCGGGTTTTTTATACCCGAATTTTTGCTGAAACAATTTAGCCTGATTTTTCCTTTAAACTATTATATTGTTACATTGTTTACTTAAACAAATTACCATAATTTGCCTCAATTGAAGAAATTTTTAGCTATTATACTGTTTGTTTTCACTTCCGCGGTTTTTGCACAGCAAAAACTGCTTATCCCTATGGATGTTAATTCACAAACAGACCACCTGCGGGCATATGGCATTGCATACAGGCATCTGCTTGGCGGAAAGGAGCTTGACTGGCTCCTTAATTACCGTGGTGGATCATTTTTGTTCGACTATACTTCCGAGCTTACAGCAGAATGTTTGGCAAAGGGTGTAAGTTATGAATTGCTATCCGGTACACAGGCTGCCCAGGTATACGCCGAAGTGCAGAATGAGAACAATAATATGGATCTTGTGCGGCTCGAAAAAGTCGCTAAAATCGCTGTATACGTTCCGCCTAACGCCCTGCCATGGGATGATGCTGTTCAGCTTGCGCTGGATTATGTTGAAATTCCATATGACAAAGTTTGGGATGAAGAAGTGCTAAACGGTAAACTTAAAGACTATGACTGGATACACCTGCACCATGAAGATTTTACGGGGCAGTACGGAAAATTCTTCGCAGCATTCGGTTCTTCTGCCTGGTATATGACACAAAAGCAGACCAACGAAGATATGGCAAAGAAACTTGGTTATTCAAAGGTATCTGAACTTAAGCTTGCCGTTGTAAAAAAGTTAAGAGAGTATGTTTCAGGCGGCGGGTTTTTGTTTACAATGTGCTCAGGTACAACAACACCTGATATAGCTCTTGCATCGCAATTCACAGATATTTGCGACGTGATGTATGACGGTGACCCGATAGATCCTAATGCTAACAGTAAGCTTGACTATTCCGAATGTATGGTATTTCAAAATTTCCAGATACAGCTCAATCCGTATGTTTATGAATACTCAGATATCGATATCACGGACGCTGAATTAATGGCGGGTCAATATAACGATTACTTTACATTGTTCGATTTTTCGGCAAAGATAGATCCCGTACCAACTATGTTAATTCAATGCCACACTGCTGCAATTAAAGGTTACCTGGGACAGGAATCAGGCTTCAGAGAAGAATTCATCAAACCGAATATGACTATCCTCGCGAAAAATGACGGTACAAACTGGGTCAGGTATGTTCATGGAAATTTCGGCAGGGGTACGTTTACACTGTATGGCGGGCACGACCCGGAAGATTACCAGCATGCTGTTGGTGATCCTAAAACTGACCTGGCTGAACATAAAAACTCACCCGGCTACAGGCTGATATTGAATAATGTACTTTTCCCTGCGGCTAAAAAGAAAAAATTGAAGACATAATAGTATGTCTTGATTT
>JABFSP010000015.1 GCA_013140565.1 Ignavibacteria bacterium | reverse complement strand
ATATACCATCTATAAAATGAAAAATTTAATAATAATTTTTATAGCTTTGATATTATCCGGTTCAAATTTTATAAATACTAATTTATCAAAACAAATGACACTGACAGAAACCGAAGTAACACAAAAATCCGTAAAGATAAAATGCTCTGAAATGAGCTGTGACGCATGCAAAAGAAGCATCACAAAATCCATTGAGCAGCTCCAGGGAATAAAAAAACTTGATATAAATCTTGAAACTAAGATAATCACTGTTGTATTTGATGATGAAAAAACCGACGAACAATCAATTTTAAACGCAGTTATTGGCGCAGGTTACGAAGCAGAAATTATAAATTAAGAAATTACTAATACTCCAGGAATTTATGCGTACTCCACTTGATAAAACCTTTTACCCGGGTTCAATTGCAGTTATTGGTGCTTCATCCAAAGCAGGCACACTCAGTTATGAACTTGTGAATAATCTGGTAAAATATGGATTCAAAGGATGTATCTATCCGGTTAATCCAAAAGCTGCCTCTATTCACTCAATGAAGGCTTATCCTAATGTCAAAAATATTAACGAGGATATTGATCTGGCTGTTATAATGGTACCAAAAGAACTTGTGCTGGATACCATTGATGATTGTTACAGGAAGAAGATAAGTTCAGTTGTGGTTATTACAGCTGGGTTTAAGGAAACAGGCAAAGATGGCATTTCCCTTGAAAAGGAACTGGCAAATAGGATCAAAAAGTATAAAATGCGGCTAATTGGACCAAACTGCATGGGTTTGATAAATACTAATCCTACCGTGAAACTCAACTGCACTTTTGTTCAGGGAACCCCGGTTTCAGGCGGAATAGGTTTTGTTTCGCAAAGCGGAGCTTTGGGAGCGGCCGTATTGAAAACAGTTCAGCAAAATGATATAGGTCTTGCGCAATTTGTAAGTATCGGAAATAAGGCAGATGTTTCGGGGAACACAGTACTTGAATACTGGTGGCATAATGATGATATAAAAGTAATTACACTTTACCTGGAGTCATTTGGTAATCCAAGGCATTTTATGGAGTTAACACGTGAGATAACCAAAACTAAACCGGTAATTGTCATTAAATCTGCAAGAACAAAAGCAGGTATGAAGGCCGCATCTTCACATACAGGTGCGCTTGCATCCAGTGATGCTGTTGTTGATGCCTTCCTCGAGCAAAGCGGTGTAATAAGGGTTAATACAACAGACGAAATGTTTGATATTGCGCGCGCCTTTGATATGGCAAATTTGCCAAAAGGAAACCGTGTTGGAATATTAACTAATGCGGGAGGTCCTGCAATATTAGCAGTTGATGAATGTGCCAACTGGGGTTTAACAATTCCTGAATTAAATAAAAGGACGCAGGTAGCCTTAAAGAAAATTGCGCCGCCCGAAGCTTCTGTATTCAATCCGGTCGATGTATTGCCCCCGGCGGACGCCGTAACTTATGCAAAAGCATCAAAACTGATGCTTGAAGATGAGAATATTGATTCATTGATTGTTGTTGTGGGTCCACCTTTAATGCTTGATACTCTGGGTATTGCATCAGCAATTTGTGAAGCTGTTAAGGGTACAAAAAAAACAGTGATGCTTGTAATGATGTCTCAGGATGATGTAATTCCAAAACTAAAAGAAGTAAATCCTGTTCATCCGCCAATCTACCGGTTTCCTGAAAATGCTGCCAGGGCAATTTCAAGAATGGTAACATACAAAAAATGGAAAGAGCGTCCGGAAGGTTTATACATTGAATTTGATGCGGATAAGAAAACTATCAACAAAATTTTAAGTAAATACAAAGGTAAAAGCGGCATTTACCTTAACTCTGAAGACGTTTCCGCTGTATTGAATGCATACGGGATGCCTATAATCAGTTCAGTTTTTGCTAAAAATACATTTGAACTTATTCAAATTTCAGATAAGATTAAATACCCCGTTGTTTTAAAAGCTGTTGGTAAAAAACTCATCCATAAATCTGATATGGGAGGAGTTGAAGTTGATATTCATAATTCCGATGAACTTCTGAGATCTGCCGACAGGATAATTGAAAAATTGAAAAGCTACCGGGCAGAACACCTGCTTGAAAAATTTATGATACAACCTTATGTATCAGGCGGAGTTGAAACAATACTTGGCATTACCAAAGATGAGAAAGCCGGCAGCATGATAATGTTTGGCTTAGGCGGAATTTTTGTTGAAGTGTTCAAAGATGTAAACTTTAAACTTGTACCGGTTAATGATGTTGAGGCAAATACTATGATTCACTCAATCAAAAGCTTTGAAATGCTAAGCGGGGTGCGCGGCAAAAAAGCAGTTGACCTTAAATATCTGCAGGAAAGCTTGTTAAGGCTATCGCAGCTCAGCAAAGATTTCCCTGAGTTCACTGAAATTGACCTGAACCCGTTTGTATTCTTTGATGAAAAAGAAAAATGCACAATACTTGATGCAAGAATAAAATACTCTTGATAATATAGTAGTATTCAGGATTTAACCCCTTACAAATATTTTTCTTCCGGATTTAATATCATCATTCAAGGTGATTGGTATCATATTTTATATAACGTAAATAGTCTATTTTCGTGGATGTAATTCTATGTCAAATCAATAATTTGCAAATTTATAACCCAGAATTAATATGAAGAAGACTATTTTACTTTGTATAGCCATAATTTTAACTTCCAACATTATATTTTCGCAAAACTTACTCTACACATATAAATCACCTGCGCTTTCCGAAGGAAAAAGACTGATAATTTCAGGTAACCCGTTATTTAAATATAATGCAGCCAATAGCAAAAACAGTTCGTTTTCATTTAATATTGACGGGTATTTCAATTACTGGAAGTTTACTCCCAATCAGCTCGTTGGCGGATACGCCGATGTGTTCATTAATACCTCAGAAAATAAAATAAAAGATACTTCCGTTTCAAATTCATCATATGGCAGCACAATTTACGGAGGTATTTCTCATTACTTTATACCCGGTAAAATTTATGGTTCCGGTTCAGTTGGTGCAGATTATTACAAAGAAAAATTCGGCGAAATAAACTTAGATGATGAGTTCCCTGTTTACGCATGGCTAGCTGCCGGATATGGCAGTATTCTGAATCTGCAGAGATTCATCATAGCAGAAGATTTCCAAAAATATCTGCTTAAATCTAAGGTAACAGAAAAAGCTTTGAATTATGATGGAATGCAAAGGCTTTCTAACCTTTTAGATTTAAGAATTAACGGAGAGTTTGAGGCAAAATATAAAGATAATGCAGAAATTGAATTTTTTTCAAGACTTGAAGCGCTTCTTCTGAATGAAGGAGTTTTGAAAAACTCCCTTACCGCAGCCGCAACTATGAAATTATATCAAATGCTGACAAATACTTCTTATATTTATTACCCCAAATATACAGGATACCAGATGCAGGCTGAACTTCAATACCAGCTTTCATCCGGTAAGAAAGATATAAAATCAAGTGAACATTATATGACATTCAGCGGAGTTTACGGCAAGACCCTGAGTTTTAAAACACAGTTAATTGGCTCTGCCTTTCTGTCATTTTCTTTGAATGATTCAGCCTCAGGTTTTGGACCGGGATTTTTTCATTACCTGAATTTTATCCCGGGAAGGACAAGGCTGGACTTCTTTACACAAAGGTTCGGAACAGGTCTATACGGCGGACATTATACCCCGGCTAAAAATATTTCATTTGGATTCAGGGGTGATGTTTTTCACACAATAAACAGTCTGGCCGGCATCAGGGCCTATGCTGAATATATCAGTTTAAAACCATCAGAAGGCGATGGAAGTAATAAGTTTGAAATTGGCGCCAGGGCAGATTATAATATTATATCAAAGCTTGTGCTCTATGGACAAACAAGATTTACGAAAGTAAACAAACTTGATGCCGGATACAATATTGAATTTGGTTTCACTTATTTTGTATTTTAGTACATAAAAGAAATTAAGAAAGGGGCTTAGTTAAGCCCCTTTCTGATCACTCTGTAGGAAAGTACATTGCTTTATTTTATCAGCAGCAGTTTCCTTGTTTCCGAGTATTTTTTTGTATTACCCATTGCGCTGCTTATTGCTTCGAGCTTGTAGAAATACACACCGCTTGGCAGGTCATTTGCTGCATTCCATTGTACTGAATATTTTCCGGCCGGCTTGTACTCCGCAAATACTGTATAAACTTCTATACCAAGGTTACTGAATATCTTCAGGGTAACATAACTATCATCTGCCAGATCAAAACCTATATTTGTTACAGGATTAAAAGGATTTGGATAATTTTGATTTAAAAAAGATTCCGAAGGTACCCGAACTTCACCTGGGGGCAGAGTTACAAGTTCGTTTGCAGTGTATTTTATAGAAAGGTAATCTTCGGAACCTAATAATGAACCGTTTCTGCTTGAACCGGTGATGTAGATATTATCTGAATTATCAACAACAATGGCATACACACGGTCTTCGTTGCTCCCTGTGCCGTCATATCTTGTGACCCACGATTGATTCCCTGCACTATCATAACTTAAAGTGGTATAGTCTTCTGAACCGGCTGACCCTGTTGAACGGCTGGAACCCGTTACATAAATATTGTCAGCATTATCTACAATTATAGCATACGCGCGGTCCTGGTTGTTTCCGGTGCCGTTGTACCTTGATTCCCATTGCTGTATACCTGAAGTATTATATTTTAAAGTAGCATAATCTTCGGATGCTTCGGAATTACCGGACCTGCTGTAACCTGTTACGATAATGTTATCAGAATTATCAACTATAATAGCATAAGCACGGTCTTCGTTATTTCCGGGGCCGTTATATCTCTGCAGCCATTGCTGCGTACCTGCCGGATTATATTTTAATGTCGCATAATCATGATTTGACCCTGACCCAACACTACTGCCTGAGACAATTATATTATCCGAATTATCTACAATAATTGCATAAGCACGGTCTTCATTATTTCCCGGGCCGTTGTACCGCTGAACCCACTGCTGCACACCGGAAGAGTTGTATTTAACGGTAGCATAATCTGAATTTGAACCGCTTCCGCTCCCGCCTGTTATAATAATATTATCCAGTCCGTCAACTGCTATACCCTTTGGTATATCTTCAACGTTACCCGGTCCGCTATACCTGCTTACCCAAAGCTGGTTACCGTTTTGATCATATTTAACAGTTGCGTAATCATACGGAGTAAGTATCAGCAAAAAACTCTGGCTTGCGCCGGTTATGATAGGGTTATTCTGACTATCCATTACAATTCCATAAGCTTTATCATCACCCAACAGGAATTGGCCATATGTCCTTGCCCAGATCTGCTGACCATCACTCACCCTGTATTTAATAATTAGAAAATCTGCAGGTGTCAAATTCAGTAATCCGTTCGTATACCCGGTTACATAAACAAACTGTCCGGTGTTATCAAGAACAATAGCTGTACCTTCATCATCCAGAAGCTGGTTATATTCTGTTCTCCACCTCTGGTTTCCATCCGGGTCGTAACTGATAGTTACAACTCCTCTTAAGAGTCCAAGTAACGTATAACTATATCCCGTAACATATGAATTTCCAGCATTATCTACAGTGATATCAACTGCCACATCTGAGCTATCCAGTATACTATTATACCTGGCAATCCAGTCAATTACCGGTTGAGAGTACAACTCATTACCAATAAATAAAAGTGATACAACGGTTATTATTAAATAGAATCTCTTTTTCAATTTTTTTCCTTTTTCCGTATAAAAACCAAAACATATAAAACTATTTTGTAAAGCATTTTTAAATGTTCCTTTTAATATGGTTTATTTTTATTTAATTTCAAATAATGAAATACATTAGTTTTTGAGTAGTAATATTTTTTTGGAATCGACAAATTCATCTGCATAAATCTTGTAATAATATATACCTGCACCCAGATTTGATGCATTCCACTTAATTTCATAGCTTCCTGCTTCCAATTCTTTGTTAAGCAAAGTGTTGATATCTCTGCCAAAAACATCATAAATTACTAATCTTACGTTGGTTTCGCGGGGTATTTCAAATGCAATTCTTGTTACTTTGTAGAAAGATTGTGGAAAATTCTGAAATAATCTGTAATCTTCTGGTAATTCAAGGTTTTTAAGGTAGTTTTTGTGTACTATTTCGTTGCTTGCTGTGTTGTACATGATCTTTTAGTTATTTGAATTCTTAATTACTACAAATATATTTTCAATCCTTACCACAAACCTTATCTGAAGACATACCGTAATTTAAGGATATCAGGTATTCCCAATGGCAACTTAATTAATTAAATTTAGAGAAAGCTGCAATAAACGGATAAAATTGAATAATATTCTCCAAAACAGGATACTGCCGTATAAATTCTCCGGTAAGATAGTTAACAGGAAAGAACTTGTTGAAAAACTGGACGTGAACAGGGATAAGGGAATTTTCCTTATAACTGCTCCTGCAGGCTATGGAAAAAGCTCATTAGCGCTTGAATTTCTCAATTTTACCCGCAAAAAATATTCATGGCTGAATATTCATCAGGAAATGAACAATTTTTACGTTTTCGTCACTTATCTTGTGCATTCTCTCAGTAGAATTCATAAAGACTTTGGAAAGTCAACTCTTTTGATGGTTGAAGAATACAGAGATAAATTCAAATTCGAAACCCACCATGAATTGATCATTAACGATATTACCGGAGTCTTTTTAAATGACCTGCAGCAAAGCTTTGAAGATGAAATATTCATAGTCTTGGATGATCTCGGTAAGATCAATACATCTGACTGGATAAAACCTGCATTTGACAGGATCTTTGAAGGTCTGCCGGCAAACGTTCACTTTGTGATAACCTCCCGGAGTAACCCTGAATTCAATACTGGCTTACTTCAGGCAAAAAGAAAAATTCTGAAGATCGGCATGAAGGAGCTTGCATTTACAGAGAAAGAAACAAAAACCCTTGTCAACGATCTTTATGAACTGAGTATATCAGACCGGGAGATCAAAGCTCTTTCAGCAAACCTGGATGGATGGATAACAGGAATACATCTGATACTTCAAAGTTACGGGAATTCATTTCCCGGATTCAGATTTGACAAAATAAAAGTACTGGATGATGTTTTCAATTATTTTTCTGAAGATATTTTTAACTCGCTTAAGCCGGAAGTGCAGGAGTTTTTACTCTTTACTTCCCTGCTTGAAACCTTTACCCCGCAATTGTGCGATGAATTGCTGAATATTAAGCGCAGTACTGCATTAATTCATGAATTGCTTCAGCAGAACATTTTCATTCAGACAAATTCTGCAGCAAAAAATGATATCTCTGTTTCGTACAGCTACCAGGAATTGTTTGGAAAATTCCTCAATATGAAACTGAAACAATCCAGAAACAGTTCTGAAATAAATACTTTTCTAAAAAAAGTATCCGGGTACTATTCAGATAAAGAACAATTCCTGGAAGCTATCAACTATTCTATACTTGCAGGTGAGCTGACAAATGCCTCGGTGATGATAAAAATGCATTTCCAGCAGCTGTTCGATAGAGGTCATTTTGAATTTCTTTGGAAATGGCTGGAAGAACTGGGCAGCGAAATTGTTAATAAAGAGTTTAAACTGCTTTATTTGAAGTCTTTACTGTTAAAGTTCTTTATGGGAAATATTGAAGAGTCAATTCCTATGCTGGATAAAGCTATAAAACTCACCAACGACCTGAATGATAATGAATTCATGGTGAAATGCTGTATTTCCAAATCAAGAAATCTGATCAGTTTAGGCAGAGTGAGGGAAGCTATCGGGGTATTAAAGAATGCAGGTGAAATTGAAGTTGAGCCGGTCACCAGAGCTAAATTACTTTTTCTCACTGCATATGCATATTATCATAATTCGGAATATGACAAATCGCTTGACCTGCTGAATTCGGCATCAGATATACTGGATTCAGCAGATAACGCAGTTCATGATACAACCGAAGTAAGGCTGGAAACACACAACCTTTACGGTCATATTTTCCTCATCCGGGGTGACTATTCGAAATCAATTTCATATTACGAAAGAGCTGTAAAGAATACCGAAAGAATGTTCGGAAGATATGAAACTATCTGTAACCTGGTTCTATTGTATTCGCAATCCGGTAAATTCGAAAAAGCTTCAGTATATCTGGATGAGGCAAGAACAATAGCAGAAAACATTTCAATTCCAATCTTTAGAATAACATATTTGCTTGCGCATCAGGCATTCAAGTTTGAATTCGGCGATTACGAAGACAGCATAAAGCTGCTTGTAGAAATGAGTAACATAGCATCGGAACTTAACCATAAGTATTATATATTCCTCAGCTATTCATTAATAGGTGATAGTTACTTTTCTTTAAATAAAATGAGTAAGGCTGAAGAGTATTATGACCTCGCTTTCCGGTATTTAAATGATAACAATGAACTTGAAAGAATACAATTTTCAGTTTGCAAGGCGTTTTTACTTATTAGAACTGAACCCAGCTCTGAAATTGAACCGGTTCTTACTGATGCTTACCAATTCTATGAGTCTAAGAAAATGACCTACAGCAGAATTCAGATTTCATTTCACCTTGCTGATTATTACCTGAAAACAAGGAATTACGAAAAAACCCTGCATTTTCTGAAAGAAGTGCTGAAGATAGCCGAAGAAAAGGAATATAACTCTTTTATTCAAAGAGAGATCTGTAATTTCAGACCACTTTTTGATTTTGCTGCAGCAAACAAATTGTATGTTAATTATATCAAGTTTCAGAATTCGGCCTTTCTTGAAAAAAAGAACTCTGAATTGATCTCAGCTGAAAGCAGGAAGAGACTTCTTAAAATAAACGACTCTCTGATTGATATTCAGCTGAATTTATTTGGAAAATGTGAGGTCAGGATACGGGGGAAGAATATCGAAGATTCCGCATGGACGAAAAAAAAGTGGAAGATCATTTTTATTTACCTTATGCTTGAATCCGGCAGATCGATCACAAAAGATAAATTCATTGATCAATTTTATCCTGATACGCCGCTTGAAAGCGCGGATAATATTTTTCACCAGGTAATATCAAAATTCAGGAACCTGGTGAAATTCACATATGATAACGGAACACTAAACAACAGTCCCGAAACTGAAGAAAAGAAAAAAAGCACCGTAAAGAAAACAAAAAAGAACCCGGGGATTTTGACCATGCCTGCCCTGGTCATCTACGAAGGCAAGTTACTTCAAATTAGTGACGACTTCACATACCTGGTTGATTCCGTTGAATTTGAACGGTTATACAGGCAATTGCCTTCATTAAAAGACCCCGATAGCAGGGCGAGAGTGCTGAAGCAGGCTATTGAAATGTACAAAGGTGATTTCATGGAAGGAAATTATGAAACATGGTGCGAAGAATTGAGATCAAAGTACAGGTTATACCTGGTTTCTATGAGTGAAGAGTTGATCAGTATCCTGTTTAATAATGAAGATCACACTAATGTTCTTCACTTTTCCGAAAATCTGCTGAAATTCGATAAACTGAATCTGGCAGGCTATGAGTATATGATCAGATCTATGATTGAAATTAACAAACCGCAAATAGCAAAAGTCCGGTATACACAACTTCAAAAAAATTACAGGCGCGAATATGATGAAGTACTCCCGGAAAAGATCTCTTTAAGATTTGAAGCCCTTATCTCAAATTAAGCAATTTCAAATTGATACTGTTTATATTTTTGCAGAATACCCGAAAATTTACGGAATTTCAGTAAAAGTTTTTTCCTATCTGTTTGAAACGTTAATAATTGCTGCAATTTATTCAGTTCGCGGTAGAGCCGAAATAATAGCGGCCATTGGGTATAAAAAAAGGATACTATATTTAGTATCCCTTTAACAATTTAATAAGAAAAAGTGGTTTTATTTTACAGTTATTTCCGTTGAAGGGCTTGAGTAGCCAAATAATTTTCCGTTTGAACTTATCTGCCACTGAAAATTGTATATACCCGGCTTTTTTGGAGCGGTTATTGTAAACTGGAATACTCCTGCTCCGTTAAATTCAACTGTACTCTGCTGCATTATGATCTTGTCAACTCCCCAAACATTATTGTTTTCGGAATTCATTCTAGTATCAACATACACTAATTCAACAGTATTGTTGCCCCATGTCGCTAAATTTGAAATTTTGAATGACACAGTTACATTTTGGGATGTTCCCGGTTCCATAAGTTGATCTACTGATTGCGATGCAAATTTTGCACATAGAACGTCTTCCGGGCAATCCTGTGAATATGCTGTGTGCGAAAAAAAGAAAACCGTAATTAGTGCTGAAAATGCGATAATAGTTTTTTGAACTTTATTCAAATCTACTCCATTTAGATTAATAAATAAATTATTTATTTATGAATACAAATCTACACAGAGTTAACGCATCAATCAATTAGGCTAAGGGATGATAAGGGGACTACTTCTGACGGATGAGAGATATACTTCTTTAAAAAGGAATTTAATTACTCATTCATTTATAAAAATTGATTAAAAATTTTACTCTATTAGATTTCAACTAGATATCCTATATTTGTAATATATCATGGCATTGGGTTACCGATTTCAATAGAGTCATTGATTATAAATTGTTGTAATATATATAGCTTAGATTGTCAAGGCGCGTTGGTGTAATTGGTTAACACGCCGCCCTCTCAAGGCGGAGAGTACGGGTTCGATCCCCGTACGCGCTACAAGAAAGCAGTACTTTGTACTGCTTTCTTAATTGGTTAATCCCGCTTTCAGCGGGACTTCCCTGGTAAAGAAGGGTCGCACGCTCGCCCTCATTTTCAAAAATTCAACTACGTTACATCCACGCGTTAGTGACGCCGAAGGCGTTATACGCGCTACAAAAAGGCGGTACTATGTACCGCTTTTTTTAATTGGCAAATTTCTTTTTTTCGGAGACAGTTAAACCTGCTGGTGTAATTTCGTTGCCGCATGAAGTTTTTCTGCCTGCATCATAAATATTTCGAGGCGTGACTGCGTAATTTGCGGGAAAGGATTCCCGTCGCTTTCAATGTATAGAAATGGCAAATTTGTTATATCATCTGGATACCCGTTACGCTTCAATTTGCCGTATTTGTATTTACCTTCCAAAGTCATTTCTTTGTTTAATATAGCTTCTGAAAGTCGGCTTGGCATACAGTTAAACGGTCCGATTGAAATTACCCCGCAAGCTTCGTCCAGTATATCACGCAATGCAAGCCCTGTAGTGAGGATGGTTTCTCCCACAAGTTTTTCAGAAACCAGGTCTTTAGCATAATCAATTGTCTTTTCAATTTCTACCATTTCGGGCTTAAACAATCCTGTCATTGCAAATATGCTTTTGATCTTCCTTTCATAAAACCTTTGATATTTATCTTTAACAGTAATCTGCAGTCTGCTTTTTAGATCATAGCCCTCTACTATCCTCTTTTTAATAAGGTAATTACTGTAGTAAACATATTCAGAAATTGGTGCCGTCTTAACCACAAATCCGTTTGAAACAAGAGTCTGTACAAGATCTCCCCGGGAGAATTCTTCCCTTCTGACATAAATTTCCCCGATAAGTGAAACAACTTTGGCTTCTTCAATGGGCATTATGAGTTTTACTGCGGCAAGTTCCTTTGCTGATTCCTTCAACTGCCTGAATATTGCTTTTCTGTTCTCATTTTCCAGTGAGAATAAGATTTTCTTCCATTCCTCATTCAGGATCTGAAGCGCTCTTGTTTTATCAACGGCAAGAGTTTGGATCACACTTTCAATATCATGGATAACATCAGCAATCGAAATAGCAAGCCAGCCTTTAAGGAAAAAGTCAGTCCCCAGATCTTCAAATGATGCTTCATCATCCATTGAAAGTATTCCGATATCTCTGAGTTTAAGGTTAGTAATAATATCTTTAAGTGAAATATAATATTGACCCTGCCTGCAGGGTCCGTATCCATGCGGCATAAAAAATAGTATTTTTTTATCGTTCTTTTCAACCGGGATTATATCATTTTGGGTAGTACTTTTTCCGTTACTTTGGTTATTCCTGCAATATTCAACCAGTGAGCCTGTTGTTAGAATGAAAGGTAAACACTCCTTACACGTTGTATTACCTCTTCCGAACTTGAGAGTTTCTGTAGTAGGAACAGGAAGTGAGCGAGAGTTCATTCCGGCTGAGCGGCAAACGGCTGAAAATGCTTCAGTGCTGAAATTGCCCATTGAAGGAATGACAATTTCTACATCAGGTGAAGTTAGTTCGTGCTCATTACCATTACTATCAACGATCAGGGTCTTTTTATTTTTTGAAATTATTTCAAGGGGTGAAACGCCGTTTAATTTCTCTTTGATCAAACCCTGTTTTTTAAGCTCAATATAATTACGGATAATATCCAGGGCAGCGTCAATTCTGGTATCAACACCAACATCGGCAGAATGACTATCAAGCTCCAGCGTTAGTGAGGGTTTAGTTCCCATAATGTTCCTGAAGTAAGAAAGCAGGAATGAATCCGGCCCGCATGAAAAATTTGTAATATAGACCCCGAAAAGCTGATTATGCTCTTTTGTAAATCTGGCTGAACGCAATATCTGCTGACCGCTGTACCAGTACATATTATCGTAAGAATGATATTTTTCATTCGACAAAAAATCATGTGGTATTACAATAATATTTTTTGAAGCGAACTTGTGCGGAATATTAAGATTAGCTTCGGCAGCAAAAGCGTTATACGGCCTGCCAAAAAGTACTATACCAAATTTTGACCTGTCACTTTCAAGCTCCGCCAGCGCTTTTCTGCCTAATTGTTTAAAACTTTCCTGTATTACTGTAAATTCGGCCCATGCTTCATCAAATGCTCTTTCGCCTTCTGATGCTCGTTTACACAGCTGAACAGCAATATCTCTGAAGGCCTTTTTTACATTTTCTTTTTTATCTTTAAAATTCAATATGGGTGATAATATTGGCGGGAGTTTTTCATCACTATATGCCGATCTGAGATAATAGCTTTCGCCCTGCACAAAAACACACAGGCGTTTATACTTATGCCCGTCATCGTAGTCCATTTCGGTAATATGCGGCATAAAAATGTAATTCGGTTTTTTCTTAACCAGGTTATGGAACATTCCGTATGCAATTTCCACAGGATAGCAGAATGACGAAGACATTTTATCCATACCTTCATGATCAACTTTATCAGAAAGAACAACATCATATCCGAGTAAAGTAAAAAAACTGTGATAAAACGGGTACAATGAATTAACCTGAAAGCTTTTGATTATTCCTACGGTTGGACGTTTTAAATTTCGCAGCAATACTTCCGGAAGAGGAATATTTTTGATCCCGGATCCAACTTTCTCAACTGGTGGATTAAACACCATTTCCTGCCTCATCTTCACATAATTATACCTTGCCGGTTCAGCTTTTTCATTAGTTCTTTCGTTGTAATATTTGCTGCATGCACCCCCGAACGGGTACTTTTTATCACCAACCTTAATTACAGCTATTTTACATTTTCTGTCACAATTATCACTTCCGCCTGCACAAACAAAATCTTTAAAATGCTCAAACTTTCTGCTAACAAGTTCACCTAATTCAAAGCTGCCCTTCACCAGGAATCCCAGATTTATTCTGTTCTTAATTTCCAGAGCAACGCCAAATGCTCCCATTAAACCGGGCTCCGGCGGTACTATAATTTCTTTATTAACAAGGTTGCTCATAGCGTAAGGAACTGCCCTGTTATAACAAACACCGCCCTGCATAAAGATCTTCCTGCCGGAAGGACGATTGCCTTTAACCCTGTTAACATAGTTCATACAGATAGAATAAACCAAACCTGCAACTATATCTTCTCTTGCAGCACCCTCATGACTTGCTGTTTTAATATCACTCGAAATAAATGCCGCGCACTGGTCGTTAAAATTAAGCGGGGATTTGGCCGCAAGAGCTATATCAGCTATATCAGTATAAGTAATGTTGAGTGTTTCCTTCGCTGATTCTTCAAGAAATGACCCGGTACCTGCTGAACATGCTTCATTCATTGCATAATCACTTGATATACTGTTTGTAAGGTGAGTGTACTTCGCATCCTGCCCGCCTATTTCAAAGATCGTATCAACATCTTTATCAAAGTGTGCTGCCGCAACTGCATGTGCAATGATCTCATTCACAACACCGCCCGTCATTGCATGAAGCGCTGCAATATGCCTGCCTGACCCGGTGGTACCCAATCCGGTAATATTAACCGGGATATTCAACTGCTCCTGAAGTGCCATGTAGCAGTTTACAGATGCCTGAACAGGATTTCCATTGGTTCTTAAATATACGCTCGCCAAAAGTGCTGAATCGCGGGATCTGATAATTACTGCCTTAGTTGTTGTTGAGCCTACATCAAGTCCTAAAATACAATCATCCCCCGGCATTGCTTCAGCTTTGTTCAGCGTTTTAAATATTACTTTGCCTTCGGCGTTCTTTAAAGGCGCAAGGGTTGAAAATGATTGCCTGTTATCCCTGAAAACATTTGCTGCATTGAAACTGAACTCTTTCTTTAACCCTTTTACTGCTGCGCCAAGGGCTTCGAAATACGCACTTTCCGGTATTACTAGTGACTCAGGATATTTCTCTTTTATGAACCCGGTTACGGTATTGTTCTGTGAAACTCCACCAATGAGAATGATTTTATCTGTTTTTTGTTTTGCAAGAAGTTCAATGGTCTTATCAGCTATCATTTTACACAGACCCGAAACAACCAGTCCTTTTTTAATTCCTTTATTCAGAGCATGTGTACAATCACTTTTACAGAACACACTGCATCTGCCGGATACTGTATAGTATTCTTTTTCATCCGCAAGTCGAAGTGCTTCATCAAGACTTATATTCATTCTGCCTATTTGCTGAAGGAAGAATTCTCCGGTACCGGAAGCGCATTTATTTCCTGAAAGCACATTAACAATTCCGCCTGAATCATTCAGACAGTAAATAATGAAATTCTCTCCGCCTAGCGAAGCTATAGCTTTATATTTTCCACTTAATTTTAAATATGAAAGGGATTCTTCAATTGCTTCAGGTTCAGAAATTGATGCTGCATTTATCAGGTCCCGGAATTTACGTCCCGTGACAACCACGGAAATTCCGTTAAGATCATTTTTGGCAAAGAAATCCTCCAGAACCTTCCTGGGATTTCCTTCATGGGTTATAGTTTTAACATCTGTTATGCGGATGGATTCGGTGTCTTGCCCTGCACGGACTATTGAAATGCTGCTCGCTCCGATACAAATTCCTACCGAAGCTTTTATCATTTTTTAGCGATTAAGAACAAAATTAATAATGTTAAACCTAAAGAAAAATGAATTAATAACTGATTTCGGACTCTTTTAGTCTGTTATAGTAAATTTATGCTTCCTTTATTAAGTGAATTTATTATTGCTGAATGTTTCAAATTGTTGATTATAGGCAGCAATATTGGATTATTCATGAATGATAATAATTACCACATCAAATATTAAGTTTATTAACTGTCATATTA
>JABFSP010000335.1 GCA_013140565.1 Ignavibacteria bacterium | reverse complement strand
TAAAAGGGGAATCAATATGAAAGCAGTAAATTTTATCATCTCTATGTTCCAGGTTACAATAGTTATACTTTATATTTTATTCTATAATGTACAGTACGTATGGTCACTTTATGGAACAGTTCAGAATCTCATCAGCACAGTAGCAAGATAAAACGGAAACATTAATTCTGCAGGCTTTTTCAGCAGAACAAATATTTCCGTTTTAAACTTTAGAACTCTTACGTAACAATTCAAACTATCACAGTTTTATCAAGTATTGGAATTTGGCAAAGAACTGCCTTCTTGTTTCAAGGAATCTGCCATGGTTTGGCGATGTACCAATATCCGCTAAATTATGTGTTGAGCCGATATAAAATATCGTGAACGGATTCCATTTATAACTTAATAGCGGGTCAATATCAAAGCTCTTTGTAAACGAATCATACTGCACAACCAGCCTTAAAAAGAATTTACGTGTGAATTGAAATGAAGTTTTATTCCTGAAAATATACCCTGTATATAGTTTCTCACCGCCCTTTTCTTTGGCAAGCTCAAAATAGCTGTAGTTGTTTTCCAATACAAGGTTGTGCAGCGGCTTAACGGTCATCCATGCTTCTGCTATCCATCCCCAACCAACATATGAAGGTTCTTCGAACCTTACAATATACTTGCCAAGTTCCAGATACGTACCGCCGGTGGCTTTACTGCTTGTGTTAATATTCATTTCAAGCCAGCCTCTGTGCACATTTTTATGATACACGTTGTAGTAATTTTCATTATTCACCGCGAGAAATCCGCCGCTTAAACTAATTTGGTGTTTAAACTGCACATAGAATTTTGGAGCGAACCATTGCTCCTTTATCCTGCCATCATAATCATACTGGAAACCCGCGTCAAAATTCGGTTCAAACCTGAGCACAATTGATTTTTCAGGATAAAAAGTATAACCCGACCATACGCCAAGTTCCCTGAAATCATTTTTTGCTACGTAACCAAGCTCACGTCTTGCCTCAGGGGGAGCAATGTTCATGAATATCTCTCCGTTCCAGTGCCTTGAGCTTCTTACCAGCGAAAATGTACCTCCAAACCCTGTTAATTTTTCACCATTAAAACCTGCATCATTTCCTTTGGAATTGATCTTTGTGGAATTATCATAAATGGCAGTATCATTCATTTCCTTCGAAAAATAACCAAGCGCTTCCCAATTGAAATAATATTTTTCAGCGAAGTTAAATGAACCATCAAAACCGGCAACCCTGTTATAACTATCCCCTGTTTCATGGTCAGTACCAATAAAGCCTATAAATGAAGAGCCCTTAAGGCTCTTCTTGAGTCTTAAGGCATTGCCAAATGATTTAAGGTCAGTCTGTATAAAATCACTGCCGTACTTAGTTGGTATTATATATGGAGTGCTCTGGTCATATCCCATCAGGTAACCAACATCTATATCATCAATTTTACCGATTAACTTTGCAGTGTATAAAGGATTGTTGAGCATTCTTGTATAAACAACATTTATGTATGAATTAAATATATTAGCTCCATCAAGAAAGAACGGGCGCTTTTCAGGGTAAAACACAGCAGATGATGAATTTACATTTATCTGGGCAGCGTCACTTTCCACCTGCGAAAAATCAGGATTGAAAGATATTTCTCCGGTAAGATTTGATGAAAATCCATATTTTATTCCAATGCCAAGATCACCCTTCACTTTTTCATTGATAAAAGGAGAACCGGGATCATACGGTTCATTACGGAAACTGTATTGAGACCCGATAACATACGGCAGCAGCTCAAGCTGCTTTCCTTTTTTTAATTTTGTGAATCCTTTTAGAATCCCGGCCTGACTCATGAATTCAGAATTATCCCGGGATATCTTAGCCCATGAAAACTGCGTCCGGCTCTCCCTTGGTCTTGTACGGATAATATGGACACCCCACTGCTGTACATCTTTTTCAGGGAACCTTAGACTTTTGAACGGAATTGCAAGCTCAACTATCCATTTATCTTTATATATCTTCGCTTCGGCTTCATAAAGCATATCAAAATTCATTTCTTCGCCCTGCTTGGTCCATATGCCATCGCCCTGTATCCCATAGGGATTTAAAAAGATCTCGTAAGCCTGCTTGTGGTCATTATATGTATCTAGAAGAATCCCTACATAGTCATCGCTGTACATCTTATCCCTGTCTGAAAGATTAGCCCGCAGTTTCGATATCCTGTCATCATAGCAGATAAATGCTACATACAAGTTGTCATCATCGTATGTCATTTTAACATCCGTCTTTACTACGGCAGGCAGGTTATCACCAGGCTCAATTTCAACAAAGTCACTGGCAGTCTGACAGGTTTCCCATACCGGTTCACTTAAAACACCATCTACCTTTATTAAAGAATTTCCGCTTTTTGAAATTGTTATTTCGGGCTTAGTGTTTGTATTAACAGTATCCGGTACTGTAGATTCCTGGCAATACGAAATCCCTGAAATAATGCATAAAAAAGCGAAATATATTAATTTTCTAAAATCCATTTATCTGTTTATTTTTAAGACGGAAATGTTAAAGATACGGTTTCAATATTAAGATGCAATATGTAAAACAATGGTTTATTAATGACTTGAATATTCAAACCATCACGCAAATATTAGCTAAATAATGTATCAATTCTATAGAAATATTGTTCAGTTTTTATTTATTGTGCTTTTACTGGTTCCCTGCACTTTTTTCGCACAAAGTGGGCAGACTAAAGTGTCTTCTATTGATTTTTCGGGGAACAGTTTTTTCTCATCCAGAGAACTTCTGGGATTTATTGCTTCCAGACCGGGAACGGTCTATTCACCACCGCAGTTTGAGCTTGACCTGAGGAACATTATAAAGAATTACCAGGATAACGGCTACACTGATTGCCGGGTGAGCCGGACAAATGCTGAATATAACTTCGATTCATCAGGTGTCACAATAGATGTGAAGATAGAAGAAGGTCCACAGGTGTTGATAGGTGAGATAAATATTTCCGGGAATAAACTATTTTCAACTGAACAGATACAAAAAAATATTGATACAAAAACCGGTGAAGTTTTGAACTCAATTACCCTTAATGCCGATATGACCGAATTGCTTAACATGTATGAAAAAAAAGGTTATACTTTCGCTTCAGTAAGTATAACTGATATAGATCAGTATGAAACCGGCGGCTCACAAAAACTTAAGATAAATATCAAAATTGATGAGAACGACAGGATAAAGATCGATAATATCAAAGTTGAAGGTAATACAGAAACGAAAGAAAATGTAATTGTACGTGAAATTGCGCTTGGTGAAGATAATTCTATTTCCAAAGAAAACCTTATAGAAATAAGGCGCAGGCTGGAAAACCTTGGTTACTTTGAAAGCGTTGAACAGCCTAAGATCCTGAAATACCAAAATTCAACAGTGCTTCTCATAAGAGTTAAAGAGGGGAATACCAATACTTTTGACGGTATCCTGGGTTATATACCGCCAACGCAAAGCGATGATAAAGGATATTTCACGGGACTCGTGAATCTTTCTATACGTAATTTATTCGGTACCGGCAGAAAAGTTGAAGCCAGATTCAAAAAAGAAATTAAGACCACACAGGAGCTTGAGCTTGAATACCTTGAGCCGTGGATACTTGGTTACCCGCTGAATATGAACTTCGCATTCCTGCAGAGAATTGAAGATTCATCCTACACTAAACGTAATTTAAGTTTAAAAACAGATGCGATGGTTTCAAAAAAAATAACCCTTTCGGCAATATTCAATTTCGAGCGCGTAATACCTAATACAACTGATAATATCTTCACTTTATTCGATAGCAGAGTACTTGGCGCAGGCGCTGAAATTAAATATGACAGCAGAGATTATGTTTATAATCCATATTCAGGCTTGTTATACAAAACAAGTTATTCAGTTGGTCAGAAAAAAATATACAATACAGCATCATTCCCCAACCTGGATATACCGGGAGATTTCACTGTCCAAAAAGGAGCAATGGATATTGATTTCTATTACTCATTTTTTAAACGCCAGAGTTCACTTATTGGTTTGCACGGAATAGAAATACGCTCACCACGTTTTGAAGCTGCCGACCTTTACAGGCTTGGAGGCAACAGTACTGTTCGCGGGTACCGCGAGGGACAGTTCCTCGCTTCACGTGCTGCATGGGGCAACCTTGAAATTCGATACTCTCTTACCCGCAGGAGCTTTGCAGCAATATTCTATGATGCAGGATATTACCTGAAGCCGGCAGATGACCTGTATAATATTCCTTCACAGGAAGGATTTATTTACGGTTATGGTCTAGGTGTAAGAATTGAAACCGCGCTGGGTATGTTTGGTGTAAGCTACGCTTTGGGTAAAGGTGATTCAATTCTGGAAGGTAAAATACATTTCGGGCTGATAAATGATTTTTAATAGAAACTGAATTTACTTGATTCGTATATTTATAAATTCTTATATTTACATATGAAATTCAATATCATATTAACAGAAGCAGATGAAGGCGGCTATAATGTAACCGTTCCTGCTTTAGATGGCTGTTTTACGGAAGGCGATACAGAACAGGAAGCAGTGAGTAATGCTAAACAAGCTATTCAATGCTACCTTGAAGGATTAGAAAAATTAGACAAATTATCTAATAGTAAATAATCTTATAATCATATCCTTTCTTATCAAACACATACTTCCCTATCTCACATTTATCACATTTTTCACGGGTGCAGTAAAAATTGTACAATTGAATAACTGCCTGCTCATTTGCCGGGGTATTAATTTTAATGTCCCTGTTCTTAAGCAATTGTTCATTAATTACCCTGATTATATTATTATCAGCCTTAATTCTTAATTTGCGGTACATTTCAATTGTGTTATTGGATATTTCGGTATCATCAAAAACTTCACCGTAAACTTTGGCAAACGGAATAAGTACATTGACTACAATATCAGTAATGCGCTGCCTGCCGCCCAGAATGTTTTTGGATTTGGATGATTTGCCAAGATCGTAATGCGTTAACCAGTATTTATCCGTTTGCGGAGCTAACAATTCCACTAAACCCGAAAATAAATCACGGGGTTTGAGCATTCTATTGCTGAATAGACTAATGATCTTTTTGAACTGCTCCCTATTAAGCAAATTATATATTATCTGAGAACCGTATGCCAATCGTAATGTTGGAAAGTTCTGCGGTCTTTGCCCGAAGAAATTCCAGTGGCTGCGTTCAAGTTTTTGTATATTTAGTTTACCTTCTACAGATTTCCAGTTTTCTTTTATTTCGTCAATGTAGGAGTCCTTTACACGCACATCAAACAACAATCCCCCTGCGCCAAATAACAATGCCTGAATACCTGTAATGCTTCCGCCAGAGTGTTTTTTGATAAGCTCAAGATTCAAATTTGAAGATAGCTTCAGCATCTGTTCTTTATTTTTGGCAAAGCCTAGCGCTTCAAAGATAAATTCATATAAAACTTGCTCCCATACACTACTATTCTTTGATAATACACTTCCTGAACCTGATAGTTCTATGAGCCTGCTTTTAATTCTGCCTGCTCTGAGGTTCAGCCTTTCATTTGCGAGTTTACCAAGCCATTTGGTAATCAGCTCATCATCAGCCAAATGATTATAATCATAACACGGCAAGCGGAACTTAGCCGATGGCTTTGAAATTATATCCTGCCAGATATCGTGTATTGAGGCTGATAAATGATTTGCGAGAATTACAGTTGGCAATTCGCGTTTTATTCTAAGCTTTGGAGGTGTGCGTTCTTCGGAATCCCACAGCACTACGTGCAGTATAACGGAGTTATACCTGCGGTCTTTTGAGTGTGAATGCTCCGCCCAGTTCTTAAAATCCCGGTGTATTTCAATATCACCTGTAAGAATTTTACCGCCAATTTTTACTTTTGCATTTTTATAATCAGGACCTGAATCGTAATTACGCGTACCGTGATCTATAACTTCAACATCTTCACCGGAATCAGTTACAAGGGATGTATAATAGGAAATGCCGCCATCCCAGATGCGGCAAATAAAATCTTCGTTGATATTAAGTTTGGGTTTCAACAATTGTTTGAATTTTGAGTTTCAATTTTTTTCGAGGAGCTTTAGCAAAGCCTGACTGCAAAAGCAGTAAACAATCTCATGCAGCTACAGTTCCGTTTCCTGATGAGATTGCTTCGCTTCGCTCGCAAACTGGATTACTTCTTCATCATCAAAAAGCCATTTATCTCATCTCTTGCCTTCATTGCTGCTTCGCCAACTATGGTTTTGAACTCCTCGGCGGTCTCCGCCTTTGGCGCAGCGTATATAATTGAGCGGCTTTGGTTTATGACAAATAATGTGTGATTCAGTGAATTAATGGTTTTTTCAAGTGAACCCTTTTGCGCGCCAATACCGGGTACAAGCAGCGGAACTTCGGGGAAGTTCTTTGTCATCTTGGCAATTTCTTTGGTATGACTTGCACCAAACACGAATCCTGTTTTATGATCGTTCCACCCAAGCGCTTTTTCGACAACAACTTCCCACAACGGTTTATTTTCAACTTTCAGGAACTGAAAATCATTTGCCCCGTAATTTGAGGTTAACGCAAGTATCCACACAAATTTATTTTTTCTTCGCAGAAAAGGCCTTGCGGAATCCTGTCCCATATAAGGCTGAACTGTAATTGAATCAAAATTCAGCTCATCAAAAAACGCCTGAGCATACAGCTCAGTAGTATTTTCGATATCACCCCTCTTTGCATCGGCAATTGTAATGAGATGCTCAGGAATTGCCGCAAGTGTTGAGCGTATTGCGGCAAAGCCGCGCTCCGCATCCCGCTCATAGAACGCGATGTTCAGTTTATAACCGCAGGCAAATTCTTTTGTTGCTTCTACAACCAGGTTATTGAAAGCCGCAATCGGGTTCACTTCCGTCTTCAGGAATTCAGGGATTTTTGTAATATCGGAATCAAGTCCCACAACTAAATGCGAGTTTGATTCCCTTAAAGCGCCTTTAAATTTTTTGGAAAAATGCAATATGATTTAGTTGATAGTTTATAATTGATAATTGACAGTTCACATTTTGAAATTTGACGTTTCACATTTGACGTTTCACATCTACACATATTCCTTGCGGTTCCTGAATGCATTCAAAATTATTCCAAGCATTATCAGGTTGCTGAGCAGAAAGGATACCCCGTAGCTCATAAATGGCAAGGGAATCCCGATAACAGGCATTATGCCCATGATCATCCCAAGATTTATGAGTATGTGGAACGAAAAGATCGTAGCAAACCCTATACAGCAGATACTTAAAAATTGATTCTTGCAAATGAAGGCAATGTGAATGGTTTGCCAAATTAAGATAAGGAAGAGTAATACAACAGCAATTGAGCCAACGAACCCAAACTCCTCTCCGACCATACAGAAAATAAAATCCGTCCACTGCTCAGGTATGTACTTAAGCTGTGTCTGTGTGCCCTGCAGGAATCCTTTACCTGAAAGACCGCCCGAACCGATAGCAATTTTAGATTGGATAACATTGTAACCTGCACCAAGCGGATCTGATTCAGGGTCAAACATGCTTTGTATGCGCTTCTGCTGGTAGGGCTGCAGCTTACTGTATATCATATTCACAGAAAACCCCGAGGCTATGGCTATACAAACAACAATTGCAGAGACGAGAATGTTCTTTTTGAACACCATCATCATCGCAATTATGAAAATTACTGCCGCTACGAAATACCACGTGCCCAAAAACGCACATACGGCTGTAATAGCCGGTGCAACAATGAAAAACATTATATAATTAGGCATACCGGCCCAGTAAAGCACGGGCAGCAAAAGGAACAAAAACACCAGCGTAGTACCCATATCAGGCTGAAGCATTATCAATGCTACAGGTATCAAACAAATTGCGACTGCATACATAAAATCACGCAGTTTGGTTACATCTGTTTCTTTGTTTTTATTTGAAAGAAAAAACGCAAGCGCCATTACTGTTGCTACTTTTGCAAATTCCGATGGCTGTACACCAAACCCTGCGACATTGAACCAGCTGGTCTGCCCTTTTATCTTCTTGCCAACAACTATAACAGCAATAAGCAGTATCAGCACAAGGCCGTAAATAACATAGGAAGACATTGAAAGATATTTTGGCGGTGTAAACATTATAGCCAGCACTAACACAACGCCAACGCATGCAGAAATAAGCTGCTTGGTAAAATTCCCGGAAACAAGCTCATTACCAAAGGTCGCGCTGTAAATTGCCACCAGCCCTATCGCAATAAGCGCGAAAGCCGAGAGGAAAACAACGAAATTAAATCTTTCAAAAATTTTTGCCTGCATTAATGCTGTTGATTAATAATTGTAATTTAAAAACTATCTTTCACCAAATGAATCTTTTACTTCTGATTCATCCTGAAGACCGAGTAAATACCTTAAGATTATCCTCTGCGCTATCGGCGCGGCAACTGTTGCGCCAAATCCTGCGTTTTCGACCATCACGCAAATTGCGATTTTTGGATCATCAGCCGGAGCGTATGCAATGAACCATGAATGGTCCTGCCCGTGCGGATTCTGCGCCGTGCCGGTCTTGCCGGCTATAGAAACATCACTTGTTCTGATAGATCTTGCGGTTCCGTTTCCGTTCACAACAAGGTACATCCCTTTTTGTATTATCTTAAAATAATCCTTATCTATTGCCACTTCATGTTTCTTATACTGCACTGGTGTAATTTCACCTGTCACCGGGTTCTTAAGTGAGCGCACAAGATGCGGCTGGTTAAAAGTACCGGAATTAGAAAGTATTGCTGTATACAAAGCCATCTGCAGGGGTGAAACACCAAGCTCGCCCTGTCCGATGCCTAAGCTTACAACATAGCCTTCAGTCCATCCTTTGGGTCCGTACCTTTTATTGTAGTACTCAGTCGAAGGCAGCAGCCCTTTGGTTTCTTCGGGTATATCAATACCGGTTTTGTGACCAAACCCCAGCATTTGCCCATATTTGTTCCAGTTATCAAGTCCGATACGAAGCACCAGCTTGTAAAAGAACACGTTTGATGAATGTTCAATTGCGGTTGGGATGGTAATAGAGCCAAATGCGCCGTGATCCCCGAATACTTTATCGCCAAACCTGAAACTTCCTTCACATGGGATAGTGCTGTTAGGTTTTAAAATTCCCTCCTGAAGAGAAGCAAGTGCGGATACCATCTTATATGTTGAGCCCGGCGGATACCTTGTTTGAGTCGCGCGGTTAAATAGTGGTTTTGCTTTATCTGTATTCAGAGCAGTCCATATTTCAGGCTTAAGTTTACCGCTGAAATTGTTCAGGTCATAATCAGGTTTGCTTACCATGCAAATTATTTCACCGTTTGTCGGATCCATTGCAACAATTCCGCCTGTTCTGCCTTCAAGCAGTTTCTCTGCGAACTTCTGCACTTCTGCGTCAACACTTAATATCAGGTCATACCCGCTGATCGCTTTTACATCGTTCTTGCCGTCGTTTAAGGGACCCACTTCTCTGCCCTTATTATCCTGCAGGATGAACTCAAATCCTTTTTCTCCGCGAAGGTAATTTTCATACCCTGCTTCAAGTCCGGTGGTTCCAATCAGATCGCCCTGCTTGTAATAGTCGCCCTGCTGTTTTTTCAGCATGCTCTCAGAAATTTCTTTGGTGTAGCCAATTGTATGCGAGCCCCTGAAATCTGTCGGATAAAGCCTGATGGGATCAATACTGTAATCGATACCTTTGAGAAGTTCCCTGTTCTCTTCTATAAATGAAATTATCCTGAAATCAACGTCACGCTGTATTCTTGTTGGAATGAAACGGTTAGTACCTTCAATTTTTTTCAGTTCACTTCTCAGGTATGATTCTTCCATACCAAGCAAACTGCAGATTACCTGAATATTATTTGTATCAAACTCTTTCTTAACAATAGTTACGCTGTAAGAGGGTTTGTTATCTACAAGCAGTTTGCCGTTTCTGTCAAATATCAGGCCGCGCGCGGGTGTTGTAATGATGGTTTTAACAGAGTTCCGCTCAGCATCCTTATCGAACTTTTCGGGGTTGATAAGCTGAAGCTGTACAAGCCTTCCCGCAATTATCATTACGATAACCAGTGAAAAGATGTAATAAAAATTTTTTCTTTTGCTGAGATCCATTAATTTGTTTTATAAAAATATTAAAACCTATTGTCACCTACAGTTACTTTATAACTACCTTGCAAAACGTCTTCTTCTGGCAAATATAACCGGTATTACACTGAACAAAGCTGTATAAACCGTAGTTGGGAGTACATATCTTATTAGAATATCAACGAACAGTAAATTCGTTCCCTGGAAATAGAAAACATAATATACAGTATTATTGATGACTGAACAAATAGAAACAATAATGATAAATATGTAACTGTTAAGGTAACGTTCTTCTTTCTGTTCGTCATTGAAAAAACCAGAAGCAAAACCGGCGATGGTTTTAGAAAGTGCCATCAGTCCGATAAATGAAAAGCTGAAAATATCCAGAATCAACCCGGCAGCAAAACCCGCAGCACTTCCGGTTATCTTGCCTTTTTTAATGCCAACGTATACCAGCCCTATGATAACAAGATCGGGTGTAATTTTGAATTCAGTTACATCAATAAAGCTAACCGCAGTCTTCTGGATGATTATAAGCCCCAGTAAAATTCCCGCATATTTCAGATATTCCATCATCTCAGTTCTTCACTATCATTTAGACTTCTCACCGTATTTCTTTTCAAGGTCCCTTCTTTCATCTTCTGAAAGAAATTTTAGAACGAACACTTCTTCAACTGTCTGAAAATTCACGAAACACTCTACTTCAATATTTTTGAACAGGTTATCAAGTGTGTTATCTGTGGTAACGTATCCTATAGGGATACCCGCAGGAAATGAATTGCTGTATTCGGAGGTTATCAGCAGATCACCAACCTTAACATCCGCGCTTTTGGAAACATTTTTCATTCTTATCTTGCCTTCGCCATCCCAGGCAATTATGCCGTCAACCCGGCTGCGCTGGTCTTTAGCGCTTACCTTAAGATCTTTATTCAGCAATATCTGTGCAATACTGTAATTGCCGCTTGTAGCAACAATCTTACCAACAAGTCCTCTATCAGTGATAACGGGCATACCTATTTTAACCGAATCATTTTCGCCGATATTTATTGTGATGTTATTCCTGGTCTGAATAAGAGTCTTGCCGATTATTTTGCCTGTCGCAACGCGGTAATTTGTGCGCTGTTTGAACTCCAGCATCTGGTTAAGCCTGAGATTTTCAAGCTTCGCTTCTTTAAGCATGCTTAGTTCTTTGGAAAGATCTATATTGGTTTCGCGCAGGGATTTGTTTTCACGCTCCAGCTCAAAAATATTTGGTATTATGGAAAATCCATCCTGTATTGTACCAATGACATTAACAGCAATCACGCGCACAAAACGTATCTGCACGTTATCATTCTGGAATATCAGCAGTAAACTGATAACAATGAGAGCTGAAAATATTATGTATTCTTTGAGATTTCCTAAATATGAAAGAAGGATCTTCATTAAATGGAGTGAAGTTGAGTGTTAATGTGTTTAATGAACTTTGTTGTGGTGAATGCGGCGTCAGGTCTTACGACCTGACGCGTAAATGTGCCGGGCCGTAAGACCCGGCACCGCGTTAACTAATACTTTTTGCTCTTAATCAGCACTTTTGAGTACTTTTGGAGGTCTTCGAGAACCTTACCGGCACCGCGCACAACAGCCGTTAAGGGGTCTTCGGCTACGTGTACAGGCAGATTGGTCTCAAGCCTGATACGTTCATCAAGTCCTTTGATCAAAGCGCCGCCACCGCTCAGCATGATGCCTCTATCCAGTATATCGGATGCAAGCTCAGGCTGTGTGTTTTCGAGGGCTACTTTTACCGCCCTTATCATCTGGTTAACAGGATCGCTCAAAGCCTCGCGAATTTCAATTGAGCTTACTTCAGTCATTTTAGGCAAACCCGAAACAAGGTCACGCCCTTTTACTTCGATGATAACTTCTTCTTTAAGCGGCATAACGGAACCAACTTGGCATTTAATTTCCTCGGCGGTTCTTTCACCAATTAAGATATTATAATTTTTTCTGAAGTATTCTACAATTGAAATATTTAATTCATCACCTGCAACTCGAATTGATGCGCCGTTTGCGATACCTGAAAGCGATATGATAGCAATTTCAGTTGTGCCGCCGCCGATATCAATTATCATGTTACCAACTGGCGATGAAACATCCAGACCAACACCAATTGCTGCGGCCATCGGTTCAGCTAAAAGATAAACTTCTTTTGCGCCTGCATGTTCTGCTGAATCGCGAACTGCGCGTTTTTCAACTTCTGTAATTCCGCTCGGCACACAAATAACTACGCGTGAGCTTGGGAAAATACTTGAGTGAACTTTTTTAATGAAGTTACGAAGCATGCCTTCGGCAATTTCAAAATCGGCAATAACACCATCACCCATCGGGCGAATTGTCTTAATCCCCTTATGGGTTTTTTCGTGCATCTGTTTTGCTTCGTGTCCGACAGCAATTATTTTTTTTGTTGTTTCATCAAAAGCTACAATGGAAGGTTCGTTGAGAATTATTCCTTTGCCTTTTATGTATATGAGCGTATTTGCAGTTCCAAGATCTATTGCAATATCAGCCGATAAAAATCCGAATAATGCCATCTATTTGAGGTATCCCGTGAAAATTAAAATTATATAAAATGAAATTCAATGTTCAATGCTAAAAAAGCCTGTAAAATGCGAAAATCCTTAAAAACCAATTTGCAAATATAAGGTTTAATTTTATTTATTTAAGTGAAATTATTAATACTTAACCCTTTTTTCTTAAATTATTTTAATGCCTGAAATGCCTTATCCCCGTTAAAACCATAGCAATACCATGTTCATTAGCCGCTTTTATCACTTCTTCATCTTTCACAGAACCGCCGGGGTGAATTACCGATTTAGCCCCCGCCTTCGCAGCTTCTACAACGCCATCGGGGAATGGGAAGAACGCATCTGATGCCACGGAACACCCTTCGAGCGATAGCCCGAAGCGCTTTGCCTTAGTTACGGCAAGCATGGATGAGTCAACTCTTGAAGGTTGTCCACCGCCGATACCTAATGTTCTGCCATCCTTCGCATAGATGACAGCGTTACTTTTTGTATGCTTGCATACTTTCATGGCAAACAGCATATCTTTCATTTCATCATCACTCGGCTTTCTTTGTGTAACAGTTTTCATCTCCTTATCGTTCACCACAACTTTGTTCACATCCTGTACAAGGAGTCCTCCTGTAACAGATTTAAGCTCCATCGCATTTTCAAGTCTGGGGTGAGTGTATTTTATGACGCGCCTGTTCTTCTTCTTAAATAAGAATGCAAGTGTGTCTTCATCGTATTCCGGAGCAATAACAATTTCAGTGAATATCTTATCCATCTCTTCGGCTGCATCTAAAGTAAGCTTGCGGTTCACAATTACAATTCCTCCAAACGGTGAAACCGTATCGGTTGCGAAAGCTTTCAAATAAGCATCCTTAATATCTATGCCTTCAGCTACTCCGCATGGATTTGTATGCTTTAATATTGCGCAGGCAGGCTCGGTGAATTCATTTATCAGATTATATGCCGCGTCAATATCAAGTATGTTGATGTACGAGAGTTCTTTGCCGTGAAGCTTTTCGAATATCTGCGAGAATCCCGCTTCGCCAACATCGTACAACGCTGCGCGCTGGTGCGGATTTTCGCCATAACGTAATTCTTCATATCCCGTATAAAATATATCGAATATACCACTTTTCTCTCCCGATATCCTGCGGAAATAATTCGCAATACTTATATCATATGATGCTATATATTCAAATGCATCTGCCGCAAGAAGTTTATTGATATCTTTTTCGTGCTTAAGTGATTCAACATAAATCTCATACTGGTGCGGGTCAACAAGCACACTTACACTTGAGAAGTTTTTGGCGGCTGCTCTGATTAACGATACCCCCCCAATATCGATCTGCTCGATAGCTTCGGCTTCGGTGCAGTCAGGTTTACTGATGGTTTGTTTAAAAGGGTACAGGCTCACACAAACCAGGTCAAAAAGCTCAAATCCGTGAGTTTTAACCTCATTTTGGTGGTCTGGATTTGTTTTATCAGCAAGTATTCCCGCAAATATCAAATGCTGCAGGGTTTTAACCCTGCCTCCCAGCACCTCCGGTGCTTTTGTAATCTCTTCAATAGTTTTGAGTGCAATGCCGTTATCTTTTAACAGTTTCGCAGTTCCGCTGGTTGATACAATTTCAAATCCAAGTGAAACGAGCTCCTTGGCGAACTCAACTACACCTGATTTATCGTAAACGCTGATTAATGCTCTTTTCATTTTTTTAGTATAATGTAAAATTGTAAATCAAGTGAGACGACCCACCGGGTCATCTCTACAAAAGATAATTTAATAAATAGATACTTTGTTTTTTCTTATCTTAACTCTTTTTTCTTCAAACAGCTTTATTGCTTCTGGGTATAGTTTATGTTCAGTCCTTAATACCCTTTTCTGCAATGATAAAGCATCATCTGTGGGTTTAGCCTTCACCTGCTTTTGCAGAATGACAGCGCCGCTGTCGTAAACTTCGTTTACAAAATGCACCGTTGCGCCCGTAACTTTTTCCCTGGCTGCAATCACCGCTTCATGCACATGGATGCCGTACATTCCTTTACCGCCATACTTTGGCAATAATGCGGGGTGAATGTTGATTATCCTGTTTTTGAATTTGTTTATAATAACAGGGTCCAGCATTTTCATATAGCCTGCAAGCAGAATAAAATTCACCTTATATTTTTTAAGTGATCTTAAAATTTCTGCTGTAAATTCTTTTTGCGTTGTGAATAATTTCTGCGACAGATGTAAATAAGGGATGTTATATTTAGCTGCAGTTTTTAAAGCGCCTGATCCTGAATTATTGCTTATTACAAGAGAAACTCCGGATTTAATTCTGCCGGAAAGAGAAGCTTTAATAATTGCTTTTAAATTTGAGCCGCTGCCTGAGGCAAAAACACATAAATTCAAACCCAACGTATACGGAATTTTATTGATTTTAAGCAAAAATAAGCAAAAATGTCTTAACAATCAATTAAATAATTGCAAAATTTCAATGAAATTTGTATATTTGTAGTCTTTAATATCATTATATACAAGAACAGGACTAAACGAACCATGAAAAAGGGAACGCACCCAAAATATATGAAATGTGACGTAATATGCAATTGCGGTGAAAACCGCGGCGTTTTATTCACAACACGCTCAACAGTACCGCAGATAAAGGTGGAAATATGCTCTATGTGCCATCCGTTTTTTACAGGCAAACAGAAGCTGGTAGATAGCGCAGGACGCGTTGAGAAATTTAACCGTAAATACGCGAAGAAAAAACCGGTTACTGCTGAAGTTAAAACTGAAGAAGTTAAAGCTGAAGAAGTTAAAACCGAAGAAACAGCATCATAGTTCATATAATATAAAGCCTAAAAT
>JABFSP010000272.1 GCA_013140565.1 Ignavibacteria bacterium | reverse complement strand
ACGTAGTTTAATAAATTGTTGGAGCAAATATAAAAATTTGAAAATTCAGTTATTATTCATAAATTTTTGCTGATTTTATCCATTTAGTACCCAATTTATACTCACTATTATAGGTTATATTAAAAAATTGAATATATCTACATATTTCATTATGTTAACATACAGAAAACTAAAAAATCACTATTGAAGATAAAGTCCTTTTTTACAATATTTTTAATTTTTATAGCCTTAACTTCATTAACGTATTCCGGCGATAGGTCAGGGGCCAGATCTACATCAATGGGTTTTTCAAACGTAGTATCATCCGTTGGAAATGACGCTTTCGGGATAAATCCCGCAAACTTCGACTACTCGCTTCCCATCACAAAAAATAAGGATGTGATGAAAAAGAAAAGAAAGATATTTGACCCGCACTGGGAATTTTCAGTATTTTCAATGGGCGGCGGCTATGGCAGTGATTCATCAATTGAGTTTTACAATAACTACCTTTCATACCTTTCAATTGACAGGAACCGCTTCGCAAACCTGTTTACAAACATTGAAGAAGTGTTTAAATTCAGAAATACAATACTGCCTGCCGATAAGACTGATGTAAATTATGATTTTGAGCTGAACTGGCTTTCGGTAAACTACAAAAACAAATTCGGCGCGGTGAATTTCACAATTTCAGACAGGGTTGGACTTAACACAGAAGTAAACAGCCGCGATGAATACCTGCCATTAACATTCGGGTTTAACTTTAATACAAACGGAAGCTACAACATCACAGATGTAAAAATGACACAGTCAGAAGCCATTGCATGGTGGATAAGAAAATATAACATTGGCTACGCTAAACAGTGGAATTTCAAAAAAGGAACAATCAAGAGTTTTTCAATCGGTATATCAGGCGGACTAGTACACGGATTCGGAAACGTAACAACATATGAATCGAAACTTGATATAAGCACATGGGGCATTCAGAACATTAACGGCGCAAACCATGTGGATAGCATAAAGGGCAAACAGGATTTCCATACACAATCAGCTTTAACTGATTTCTTCACAGATTACCAGTCGGGCGCCGAAACGCAGTTCAATCTTTTCCCCAAACCCGCGGGTGTCGGGTATTCAATTGATTTCGGTGTATCAATGCAGCTTGGCAGCGACTGGAAAATAGCCGCAAGCGTTGCTGACCTTGGCAAAATTACGTGGGATTACAATACGATCACAAATAACGATACCAACGCTTTTGCATATTACAATTTTTTCGTGAATTCATCAGACCCCACATATAACAGGATGGTTGATGACCTTGGCGGTTACCAAACACAGGATTCCGTTTCAACATTTTCTACTGATATGCCCACAAAGTACCGCGCGGGAATTATGTTCAAACCCAACACTAAATTCATGATAGAATTCAACTGGGTAAAGGGTACCAATGACCTGCCCGGAAACACTTCAGATGTTATTTATTGTTTTGGGGCAGAATATTTTGTACTCCCCTACTTGCCGGTAAGAACGGGATTTTCAGCAGGCGGACCCGGAGCTTATTATATTTCACTTGGTGCGGGACTTAAACTTAAAAATTTTACGTTTGATGTTGGAACTTACGGCATCAATCAGTTGATTGAAGATAAGAGGTTCTCTGTGGCGCTTTCAACAAAAATAATATTATAAAATCATTATTAATTTAATAATAACAATATGAATAAACTGAAATTTTTCTCAATAATTCTTTTATCTGCAGCAATGGTTTACGTTTGGGGCTGCGGCGATGATACAACAACCGGCACCCCGGGTACGGGGGGTTCTGTGCCGACGCTGAATATGAGGGTTGGATCGTTTTATGTATTTAATATTGATAGCTTAAGCACTTCAGGTGGTGTTTCACACACTAGCTTAAAAACTTCTAATACTTACTTAGCACAAGGTACCTATTTTACCCAACCAAACGCTTTCCAGATATTATCTCAAACAAAAGATACTATATCCAATATTACTTTAAGTACTGATACTTTTTATGTAAGATATGATGGTGGTAAATTTTATCAATATGGTGTACTTCAATTGATTTCACCAACAATTCCCGCTCAATGGGATTTAGTAGCAGATTTTAATGTAGCTCAAGGAACTTCGTTTGATATAGCTCTTGGGGTGCCAATTACTATCATACCTGGCGCATCAGCAAATATAACAGGTAGAATTGCAGTCGATACCACTTTTAACACACATGGCTATGGGAATGTTGGAATAAATTGTTTCAGATCAGAAATTGTTGCAGATATAATTATTGGCGGTTTTTCAATAGGTAAAGTTTATGTAGATTATTTTATTGGGGATGCGGATCCTTCAACGAATCCATCAGGTATGGTTAGAGTTAGGTTACGTCCAATTACTCTGCCGGTTTATTCACAGTCCGGTGTTGATCAGTTTTTACAGATATATGTACCTGGACCGTAATCAGATACAGGATATTTCTAAGCCCGGCATGCCGGGCTTTTTTTATGACCTATACCTTCCTTGGCTATTATGCGACCTCACCCCTCCGAAGGAGTCCCTACGGGAAAGGAGGGGGCGTGAATAAACTGATATATCTTTTTTATGGGTTTGTTATATTTAGCTGAATTATTATTTTTAAGGATGAGTTTATCAGCAGTCATATTCAGCAGTATTCTGGCACTCTTTTTGTCCGGCTCCTTACCCGAAAAAGCGCTGAAAGAAACGACAATTCCTGTTGTTACTTTTAATCAGAAACCTGTCAATCTTCAGTTATATCCAAGGGATAACCAGGATTCAGGCAGGGTGATATTTTCGGGGGTAGTAATGACGCCGGGGTATGATTCAATTAAAGTGTTTACGTTTAAGAATAACACATTGCTGCGCTCCTACAGTTCAAAACTTAATTATTCCGGTTCAAACGCTCAGTTTAATATTACCGCTAAAATACACGCCGAGCTCTCTGAATACAGGTTCACGGTTATTGTAAAAAGTAATTCGCTCTATGATACGGTCTACACAGCCGATAGTATAATATGCGGAGACGCGTATCTTATCAACGGGCAGTCAAATTCCCACAGAACAGACCCGCTTGCAACTTACCGGAATGAATACTGCAGAAGCTTTGGCAAAAATACGGATTACAATGTTTACAATCCCGCAGATACTTTGTGGGGCTTAGCCCGCGGCAATGACGCGGTAAATTTCCATACAGGGGTATGGGGCATTAAATTGCAGCAAATGATAAAAGAGAATTATGGTATACCTGTTTGTATTATTAATGGAGGTTCAGGCGGGTCATCAATTGAGTACAACCTGCGTAACAATAACAATCCCGCTGACCTTAACACTACATACGGCAGGCTGTTATACCGCGTAATGAAGGCGGGTCTGCAGTACAGCATTAAGGCAATGTTCTGGTACCAGGGCGAATCAAATACCAACGCTTCATGGAGCAATTATTATGTAAATTTCCAGAACCTGCATTACTCATGGAAAACTGATTACCCGGGGATTCAGAAAATGTATGTCTTCCAGATAAGAATGGGCTGCATAAACACGCCGTACATTTTCCAGTCACATTTGCGGGAAGTTCAAAGAACACTAAGCGCAAATTTTCCGGAGGTTGAATTAATGTCAACAAGCGGCGTACAGGGTCATGACGGCTGTCATTACAATTTTGCGGGGTATAATGAATCGGCAGTAAACATATATAACCTTGTTGCCCGTGATTTTTACGGAAGCAATGATACCATCAACATCAAGCCGCCGGAGGTTAAGATAGCTTATTTTACCAGTACACAAAGGAACAAATTAAAAATTATATTCCGGGACAATTGTTCACTTGTATTGCCCAACGATACTCTTGGCGCATCATTGAAAGATCATTTTTATCTTGATAGCTCGTACGGGATGATCACTTCGCTTGAAGTGAACAAAGATACTTTATCTCTTAATCTTAACGGCACAAGCAATGCCGTAATAGTTACATACCTGCCAAATATATATTATAATAATACAACAATAT
>JABFSP010000159.1 GCA_013140565.1 Ignavibacteria bacterium | reverse complement strand
CTTTATCAAAAAGCTGGTTCAGCACTTTTAGCAGCATACTGATATCTTCAAAATGCAGACCTGTTGTGGGTTCATCAAGTATATAAATAGTTTTGCCTGTCTGAATTTTTGACAGCTCAGTTGAAAGCTTCACGCGCTGCGCTTCTCCTCCGGATAGCGTTACGGCTGATTGCCCAAGCCTTATGTACCCCAAACCCACATCGTACAATGTTTGCAGCTTTCGTTTAAGGGAAGGAATTGCTTCAAAGAAACCCACAGCTTCTTCAACCGTCATTTCAAGCACATCAGAAATATTCTTGCCTTTGTAACGGACTTCAAGCGTTTCGCGGTTGTAGCGTTTGCCGCGGCAAACATCACAGGTTACATATACATCAGGCAGAAAGTTCATTTCAATTTTTTTCTGGCCGCCGCCTTCACAGGCTTCACATCTGCCGCCTTTTACGTTAAAGCTGAATCTGCCGACTTTATATCCGCGTATCTTGGCTTCGGGGAGTGTTGAAAACAAGTCGCGGATGAATGTGAATAATCCAGTATATGTTGCGGGATTGCTTCGCGGCGTTCTGCCAATGGGTGACTGGTCTACTTCAATTACCTTGTTAACATTCTTAAGTCCCTCAATTGTATCATACGGCAGGGGAGGCTCAGGCGTTTTGAAAAATTTCCTTGAAAGCACGCGGTACAGTGTTTCATTGATAAGTGATGATTTGCCTGAACCGCTGACTCCCGTTATACAGATAAATTTACCAAGCGGAACCGTAAGGTTAACTTTTTTGAGATTATTACCTGATGCGCCTTTTAATACCAGTGATTGACCGTTGCCTATTCTGCGTTTTTTGGGGACCTCAATACTTTTCTTTCCTGAAATATACAGCGATGTGAGCGAATTACCGTTCAATGAACCCGGTTTGCCGAAGGCTACTATATGCCCGCCATGCTCACCGGCACCCGGACCCAGATCAACAACGAAATCAGCTTCTTCCATCATCTGCTTATCATGCTCAACAACAATAACAGTGTTACCAATATCGCGCAGGTTTTTCAATGATTTTATCAACAGCTCATTATCACGCTGATGCAGACCAATGCTGGGTTCATCAAGTATATAAAGTACACCGCGAAGCTGAGAGCCAATCTGCGTTGCGAGTTTTATTCTCTGTGCTTCGCCGCCGGAAAGTGTGCGCGCATTCCTGTCGAGTGATAAATAATCAAGCCCAACGTTAAGCATGAACTCAAGGCGCATTTTAATTTCTTTAAGTATCTGCTTGGCGATGATCTGCTGGCGTTCATTTAATATCAGTGTATCAAAATAATCACGTGCCTTTTTTATTGATAGCAGCGATACTTCATAAATATTCTTTTTGCCTGCGGTTGAATCAACCAGCACAGAAAGACTCGAAGCTTTCAGCTTCCCGCCTTTGCAGGTATCGCAGGTGTTGGAAGTCATAAAGCTTTCTGCCCAGTTGGAAATGTATTCCGAGGTCTGATTGCGGTAGTAATCAAGAATTATTTTTTTTACACCCTGGAATTTATGAGAGTACTCGCGCTGTATGCCCCGTGAATCGACATACTTGTAATTACGCTTTTGGCTGTCGCCATTCATAATAATTTCAAGTTCATCTTTGGTAAGCTTTTTTAAAGGAGTATCAAAATCATAACCCCATGATTCAATAAGCTGTTTAAGCACGGTGAAAGTCCAGTTGGTCCTGGGCTTACCCAGCGGGGCAATTGCGCCTTCGGCAATTGATAGATCATAGTCGGTGATGATAAGCCTTTCATCAAGCTCTTTTCGTGCGCCAAGCCCAAGGCAATCAGGGCACCAGCCGTAGGGTGAGTTGAACGAAAATGAATTCGGCGCGGGTTCATCGAATCCAATGCCGCATGTGGGGCAGGCAAGTTTTTCGCTGAATAATCTATCCTTCGTGCTGTCGCTGTCGGATTCAGTAATGATAACAATGCCGCCGCCAAAGCGCAGGGCTGTTTCAACTGAATCAGTGAGCCTTAGCGATGTGGCTTTTGTGACCATGATTCTATCGACAACTATTTCAATATCGTGTATCTTATAACGGTCAAGCTTCATTTTAGGTGTGATATCTTTTATTGTTTTATCAACCCTTACTTTTGTGAAGCCGTCTTTTTCTATCTGTTCAAATAATTCGCGGTAGTGACCCTTTCTGCCCTTTACAACGGGAGCGAGTATATTAATCCTTTTAGTATCCAGGTTTTCCCTGATGTGGTCGATTATCTGCTGAACGCTTTGCCTTTGCACAGGCTGCCCGCAAGTTGTGCAGTGCTGAGTGCCGCACTTTGAATAAAGCAGTCTGAGGAAATCATAAATTTCTGTTACTGTTCCGACAGTAGAGCGGGGGTTATGCGAAATTGTTTTTTGCTCAATGGAAATTGATGGCGAGAGCCCTTCAATTTTATCTACATCCGGGCGTTCAATCCCCCCGATGAACTGTCTCGCATACGACGAGAGTGTTTCGACAAACCTGCGCTGACCTTCGGCGTAAATGGTATCAAACGCGAGGGATGATTTCCCCGAGCCGGATATTCCTGTAATTACTACAAACTGGTCGCGTGGAATTTCGATATCAATATTCTTTAAATTGTGAACCCGCGCTCCCTGTATGGATATTTTATCTAAGAATGACAAATTTATTTGGTTTTTTGGTGTTCGTTTGAATTTGAGTATCCCGGAAATCTTCTAACAAGGGGCTGCAGCCCCTTGTTCATTAATCAGGTGCATTTTCAGGAAAATCGAATTCGACTAAGAGGGTAAGTTAACGGAAATTGTTTGAAGAAAAAATGAATGAATTTGGTTGGTAGGTAAGGCAAAATGTATATAATTTACTTGTTTAAGTATTATTTTACACATATTTTTGAGCTATGGAATTTATATTAAACTGGCATCCTGCAATTGCTGTAACTGTGCTGTGTATGGTCACTGTAATGATATCATATGCAGGTTTAAAGCTTGTACGCAGGTATTTTACCGAAGATGTATTGAGGCAGAACCATGAAGTAGGCGGGTTTATCTTTAATGCCTTCGGGTTGATATATGCAGTGCTTATAGCGTTTGTAGTATTTGCTACGTGGACAGAATTTGATAACTCCAAAAAAAATGTTGACAAAGAATCAATTGAGCTTGCCGATATTTATCATAATTCAAAAGCACTGCCTGAACAATACAGACAGCAGGTAACGCCGCTGCTGAAAGCTTATACAGAAAGTGTAATCAACGGTGAATGGAAAAGCCTTGAGAACGGTAAGCCAAGCGAAAGATCAGTTGAGAGCTTTAATAAACTGTGGACATTTTTTACAACAATTGACCGCTCATTGCTTAAGAATGAAATTGCTTACCAGGAAACATTAAAGCATATGAACGATGCCGGGGAGAACAGAAGGATGCGGATATTTGACAGCACCAATAATATTCCCGGTATTATTTGGGTAGTACTTTTATTCGGGGCTGTTGTTACAGTGATATATACTTATTTTTTCTATGCAAGAAACATAAGACACCAGTTTGTTATGACATCAGCGCTGACAATACTGAATACACTGATATTATATATGATACTGCTGCTTGATAACCCGTTTTTGGGTTATATGAGGGTTGACTATAAACCGTTTGAGTACGTCCTGCAGCTATTGAACAGCGGGATGTAAATGGTTATGAAGTTACTTAGATTACGATTACCTTTAAGTACTTATTATTATGAAAAACTTTGGGTAAGTTCTTTTTGTCTTGACACAAAAAGAACCAAAAAAGTCAAGGCTGTTTAAAAATTGGCTAAAATTATTTTCGCTTCGCTGCAAGAAAAAAACTCATTCAGCCACTTGTGTGTCTGAATTCAAACAGTTTTTCTTGCTACGCTTGCTCAAATAATTTATTGACGCCAATTTTTAAAAGGCCGGTAAAAAAAGAGAGCAAATTGCTCTCTCGTTTCAACGCTATAAAAAAGTTATGATAATCAATTTTATGAAAACTGGATTGATAGTCAGATATTTCAACCCCCTTAATCCCGCACGCGCTGTGGCAGCTCTACGACTTTAATAAGGGGAAGTGACTACCAGGGAGCTTTTAAGCCTAGCCCTTCGAGTTTATCTTCAAACTCAGCGCGCTCGCGATTCTTCTTTGGTTCACCGGCATCACTTAGCCAGTTAAACGATTTACCCAAAGCAATTGCTTTTTCTTTATCACCCTGCGTCATAGCGGTTAACACTTCCATTTCGAGTCTTGTGAAGCTGTTTGAGTTCACCCTGTAATCCATGAATGCTTCCCATACCGCGGGGCACCATTTGGCGACAATTTCCTGACCCATAATTTCAGCGTAACGGCGTATTTCATACTGCGCATGCGCATCCATTCTTAAATACAGGAAGTGAAGCAGGTTATGCAGGTCAACTTTCCAGTATGCTTCGGTGTAGGTCGATAGCGGCAGATCTTTTCTTGCCTGCTCACGGGCGATTCCCATCTTCAGTCTTTCATCATAAATTTCGCGGGCAAGTGACTGCAGATAGCGCTCTTTTTCGGTGAGCGTTTTGCCTTCTGCGTCTGCTGCAAATCCTGCTGAACCCTGGCGGTTGCCTGAAGCCTGTATACGCCATTCCTGCTCGCTGGTGGTTTGCGCGGAATCGATCGCAACACTGTAGCGTGTGGAATACTCATTAACGTTTGCCATACGGTGGCGGATCCACTGCCGCCAGCAATCCATAGGTACGCGCACATGGAATTTTATCTCGCACATTTCAAAAGGCGTGGTATGATGATGGCGCATTAAATATCTTATAAGCCCGCGGTCTTCGTGAACTTTCTTTGTGCCCTTGCCGTAGGAAACCCTTGCAGCCTGAACAATTGATTCATCAGAGCCCATGTAATCAATCACGCGGATGAAGCCGTCATCAAGTACTTTAAAAGGTTTGCCCAGAATTTCATCAAGTGCCGCGACTTTCGGGCGCTCGAGTGATTCCATTACAGGATTAGCCTCGGGGGATTCGGTGTATTCTTTGATAATACTTTCCTGGTTTTCTGCTGACATGATATTATAGTATGCTAAATTGAAATTTTGACTGTAAAGAACCGGAGGTACTAAGGATTTTACCTGAAAATGGACCGATTTTTAGTGAATTGTTGCAAAATAGTAAATTGTGATGGAAGTTTAAAGGCTTAAAAGGTCATTTAGCTAAGATTAACTGATTTTTTTCTTCCTGAATTTCTGCCAAATTACCTCAGCCGTAAACGAAGCAATCAATAACGCTATCATTGTATAAACAGCCTCGGGTGCTTTGCGGTAAGTATAGACTTCAAGTATAATGAACATTATTATACATAGCACCAATGATACAACTACCACCCATCCTTTTGCGCCGGTTTGTTTTAGTATCCGCAAATGTCCCGCGTTAACGGCGGCGTATACAAGCAGGAAAGCCCCTGAACCCATCATTGCAATTCCAGCAAGATCAAAGAACAGAATAAAACATATTACCATAAGTGATGTTATTAATAGTCCGCCGGTGGCGCCTTTAATTTCATCCCTTGCAAAAACCGCGGGAAGCTGACCATCTTTTGCGACCATGTAACTTACATTAGAGCCGCCAAAGAGTGTAGCGTTGATAGCAGACGCAGTTGAAAACAGCGCAGCAATTGCAATTAACTTGAATCCCAGCATCCCTAAAAAGGGCTTAGCAGCTTCGGCTAGTGCGAAATCACGCGCTGCGGCGATCTGCCCTGTGGTTAAGTTACCTGTAACAGTAATTGATACCGCAAGATAAATTAATATTACAATGAACACCGCCAGGTATAACGCCTTGGGCAGGTTTTTAGAAGGGTTATCCATATTTCCCGCAGCGTTGGTAATAAGCCCAAAGCCTTCATACCCTATGAATAAAACTCCCGCACCGAAGAAAATATATTCGGTTGAATTCCAGTGAACAGGTTCTAAGTTTGCAGGGTGAATAAAGAAGAGTCCCGCGCCGGCAAATAAAACGAGTATGGTTACTTTCACGGCAACTATAAATGTTTCAGCTTTGCCAACATCACCAGCGCCAAGCATATTTATGAGAGTGAAGAGTATAACCGCACCAGCAGCAACAGCTTTAATTAACAGGGGAGAAGGGTTATCAGTAATGAATGTCATAGCGTAGGATGAAAATCCCTGGGCGTAAAGTGCAATTGCTATAACATAGCCTATCCACATGAAAAGATTCAGTCCGCCTGAAACAGTACCTTTCCCCCAGCCTTGCACAAGGAATTCAACAGCGCCACCTGCAGTTGGAAATTTCGCGCCAAGCTTAGCGTAGGAGTAAGTTGAAAATAGCGCAACCACTCCGCCAATTAAAAACGAGAGCCACATTGCGGCACCTGAAGCTTCTGCGACTACCCCTAATATAGAGAATATGCCTGCACCGATCATGCCGCCGATTCCAATAGAAATTGCAGCAATAAGCGAAATTCTGTTTTTCATAGCGTTAATTTCAGGGTTCGAATTTTATATCTCCATAAAAGCGGCAGAATTGATTCGGGGTGTAATTCCTGACTTTCATGTAAACTCTCTGGTAGGTGTTGGTATATTGTCCGGTTGAATCATTTATAGTAATTGAATAAGTACCTGCCATAAGCATTCTGTTTATAAAAAATGTCGTATCTGAAGGACCTTTGAGAAAATAGATTTTAACAGAGTCCGCAACCGGGATATCAAAATTCACATGAACAACATTACCTGCGGTTGGGTTTGGATATGCAGGTTTAAACTGAAAAGAGCCCGGATTATGGTAGCACCAGTCGGTTGTATCGCCGCCCAGCTCATTACCGAATTCATCTGTTCGCAAAATCCCGGGGTCAGTGTTAACATTACCGCCGGTTGTGGTATTATCATCACCACAGTGAAAGTTTATAATTGTAACCGCAATTAACAAAAAAAGAAAATATAGTTTCATGGGTCATTATTTTTTTGATTGCATAAAAATATTGATTTATTTTTTAATTGAAAACATATTTCCTAATCTGAAGCTTTGAGATCAATATAAATAGCACAACCCGAAGGGGGGCTTCGGGCTGTGCTTTAGAGTTGATGTAATCAAGAGAACAACAGAGAAATTACATCACTTTTTGATTTCAGGAAACCTGCTGTTATTATTTTACAAGGATCAGTTTTTTTACTTCAGTGAAGGAACCTGCTGTAATACGGTAAATATAAGTACCGCTTGATAAATTGTTACCGTTGAATTCCGCGGTGTAAATGCCTGCATCAAGCTCATCGTTCACAAGAGTTGATACAAGCTGCCCGAGCAAATTGTAAACACTGATGTTCACTTTTGTTCTTTCGGGCAGCTGGAAATCAATGTTACTTTTGGGGTTGGAAGGATTTGGGTAGCTTTGCCCTAAGGCAAACTTTTTTGGTTTTGAAATAATTACGGGTAATGCAAGATCGAAATATTCATAGTTACCATTATAATCAATTTGTTTCAGCCTGTAGAAATATTTCCCGGGCTGTAGTTTTTTATCTTCGTAGCTGTATTCAACCGGTTGGTTTGTTGTTCCCATTCCCGTTATGAAAGCAAGTTTCAGCCAGTTTCCTTCTTCCAATCTTCTTTCAAGCTCAAACCCTGAATTATTTATCTCAGCTTCGGTCTTCCAGTACAATTTCACGTTATTCTTAACTGATAGCGCATTGAAAAGTGAAAGCGTTACAGGAAGAGCTCCCGTGCAAATTGAGCCGCCGCCTGAATATGACCCGTTAATTGTTATTAGATCAGCGCAAACATCTGCACCGGATTGTATATCAATTACAGAACCGTTATCATATGTGATAATACTCTGCTGGGAGAAAATGAATGTGCAGCAAAGCAAAGAGCATAATATTATAAATAGAATTATTACACTTTTCATTTTCCGGCATTTTTAATTTCTTTTGTATCTTCAGTTTTATTCAGTTTACCTTCAAGCTTTGCGATTCTTTCTTCCATATTCTTCAGTCTTTCAATTTCCTCTGCTAACACTGAATTTTCTTCCCTCAGCCTGTCATTTTCGTTTTTCAGTTCCTGTACTGCCTTTACAACTACCGGCAGTAAATTGCCGTAGGTAGCTTCCCATTTATAAGGATTATCTTTCAGCACAAGGTTTAGCCATTCTGCGCCGAATTCATTTTGCACTGAATCAAGCTCCTGCGCTATGAATCCTGCAGTGGGGTCGCTTTCCATTTTGCTGCCATCGGCTGAATTGTTATCATACCACTCGCGCCTATCCCAGTTGAATTGGCGGGGTTTTAAGTGCATGATGAAGCTGAGTCCGAGTGAAAGCTCATTAATATTTTTCTTATCCCGCGCGTCTGATAGTGATGTGATACTTTGAACATTACAGCGCAAAGAGGTTACTTCATTATTGCCAAGAGTTATTTGATTGTTGGCGCTGAAGCTTGTTGGCTGGGCATTGAATCCCACTAATGTCAGATTATCTCCCGATGTAATTATATTACCGGCGAGTGAACCAATTGCAGTATTTTTTGTCCCCACGGTATTTGCGGAAAGCGTACTGTAACCGAGGGCAGTGTTATCATAGCCCGTTGTGTTATCTGTTAAAGAAAGATAACCGAGCCCTGTTACTCTGTAACCTGTTGTTGTAGCTGTCAGGCTTTGGTAACCTACAGCAGTATTACTGCCTGCTGTGCTCTGTGATAATGCATAATATCCGATTGCTGTACTGTACAAGCCGGTTAAATTTGAATATAAAGCCGAGTTTCCTATTGCAACATTAAATTTTCCGGTCGTGTTTAAAAAAAGAGTATTAGTCCCTAATGTTGAATTAGAATGTCCCGTGGTATTTTTTGCTAGGGATGAATTTCCAACAGCAGTGTTATCTGTTCCCGAAGTATTATCATTAAGCGAGCCGTTGCCAACCGCTGTGTTTTGATAGCCAATGGTATTATTTTGTAAAGTATAGCCACCTATGGCTGTGTTGTTATAGCCCGTGGTTAAAGAATTCAGAGAATTGGAACCTAGGGCCACATTATAACTTGATTCAAAGCTTGTTCCGGCCAGTGAAAAGTTACCTGAGTTTAAACCGATAAATATATTGTTTCCGGTTGTGCCTGCATCAGAATAATCATGCATAAAGCGGGTTGTATTTTTGAAGATAATTCCTGTTGTTGAGCTTGTTGTATTTGCAAGCTTTAAACTTTTTGTAAGCTCAATATACCCGTTGCTTTGAGTTAAAGTAAAATAAGTATTTGCAGCATCCTTAATTTTAAACTGCCCGCTTGTACCAAGCGTATTTGTGATATGCTGCGCTGTTACTAAAACCGGGAACATTATTAGAAGCAAAATTATTTTCCTGAAATTCATTTTTAGTTTCTCCTTGTGTTTCTTTTACATTGCTTTAAAAACAAAAAAACCAACCATTAATATTATAAATAGTGCAACAGCTCCGAAAACAAGGAAAAATATCGCTGAAAATAACAGTCTTCCTTTAAAGCGTGTCATTATGTTTTCAAAAAACCCTGCACCTGTTGTGCTTTCGGGGTTATTAATGCCGTCACTTACGGCTTCTTTTACTGATCTTGTTAAATCGTCTAACATTGTTGTTCTCCTTCTTTTTAAAACTCATCCGATGACTTAAAGTCATCGGATGAGTAGATAAATTTATTTTACCAAAACCATCTTCTTTATATCTGTGAAATCTTTTGTTTCAAGTTTGTAGAAATACGCACCGCTTGAAAGGTTTGAAGCGTTGAAGTTTACTTCATGCAGCCCTGCCTGTAAATTTCCATTTACAATTTCAGAAACAAGCCTGCCTGTTACATCAAACACTTTAAGTGTAACATTTCCGCCAACCGGCAGTGCAAATTTTATTGTTGTTTCCGGGTTAAACGGATTTGGGTAATTCTGTGAAAGTGAAAATCCATTAGGTATTTGATTGCTGATTATTCCGGTAGTCGATGTCATGTTCCTTGAGCAGTACCCGTTATATCCGTTCATTGATGACCATATTCCGATGCCGTTATCGCCCCCGCCTAAAACGTATCCTGCGCGGGGTTCAGCCCAAACTGTATCCGGAACTGATGATGTCATCTGTATTTTTGCCGACCAGCTTGAACCGGTAAATGTTCTGTAGAAGCCGGCAGGAGTTATCGGGTTATCCTGTACATAGCTGACCTTGAACTGGCTTGCTGTATTTCTGACCGCAATGAGATCGCAGGTTCTGGCTCTATCGCCGGTGTAATCCAGTGTATCTCTTGTCCAGTCACCCGCGGTGCTGCCGCCATTGGTGGTTTTAAGACCGAAAATATCCCAGTCAGTTGAGTTATACTGCCTTACGTAGGATATCATACCTGTGCGGATGTTTGTACCGCCGTTGAATGCAATTCTAAGATCTTTAATGATGTTAGCCTCGGTAACAACCATACTGCCGCCTGAGGTGCTGTAACCGTTAAGGTATGCTATATAAATGTTATTGAATCCGCTGCCGTAACAGTTGTATACAGTCATAACTCTTCCGCTGCCTGAACCGCCGTCATCTTTGTAATAAGCTATATCACTGTTTAAATATACTGAACCGTTTGTGATATTTGATGTTGACCAGTAAAAGCCACCTGTGCCGTTAGGCTGAATGTAATTAAGTCCGGGTGTTGCCGCAAATGGCGTGCTTGAATACATATATTTCTGCTTAACGAAATGGTTCGCTCCCGCAAGTGAATCCATAGAGCAGATCATCATAACATATGCATTTGAAGTATAGTTTGTATTATCGCTGGTAATTCTTGGATTGTAATAATTCATACCCGCACCGCTGCCGGGGAAGTTCAGGATTGTCCAGTAATAGTCTGTACCCGATGTAGCATTTCTTCTCATAAACAGAATTTTTTTTCTGCCGTCACCCTGATCAGTTACACCGGCAACACCATATACCCATGTGTTCGTTCCGTCATAAACTGCTTCTATATCCATTTCATCCTTATTAAAAGTGTAACCGTTCATAGACATCCAGAAAGCAGTTGACCATGAAGCGCCATTATTGGATGAATACATCAGTTTAAGAGTATCTCCGCCTGATTGTGAATCCTGGCTGAGCAGGTAAAATAATCTTCCTTCCACATTAGAACCTGTTGGCGCAACCGCGAATGCATGGGAGTAAATGCTCCATGAGTGAATTGATGACTGGTTGTAGTCGCCTTCATTGCCGTTTGAGGGACTGCCTGAATGATGATCTGCGATCATTGATGGCTGATGAACTTCGGCAGTTCCAAGTAAAGTATTAATTTGTAACTGTATCTGCTGTGCAGCCATAACGTTGCCTGAAAGTCTTGCTGTTTCAAGCTGGTTTTCCAGGGTAACAAGCTGTACGCTCTTCTGCTTCTGCTCCGGCATTGTTGTGGTAAGCATGGGTGTGTTCACATTGCCGTTTGAATTGGAATACATTATTTCCAGCGGCGGCGGAGCCTGTTTGCCCTGAGACAAGATGCTGTTTGAAAATATCCCCGTTATCATAACCAGGAAGATCGCTGCGTAAATGTAAATTGTTTTGTTCTTCATTTTTGTTTTTTTATTATTGTTTATTTTAAATTATGTTAATTAGTTTTCTATTTTACTTTTTTGTTAACTTCTTTGCTCCATTCACTCATACCTTCTGAATAAACCGCGGCTACGCGGAAGGAATATTCATAACCCGGCTTTAAGCCGGTAATGCAGTATAGCGGGTCTTTGATAATATCAAGCTGATGCCACTTGGCTGAATTGATCCTGGACATTTCAATCACATATTTTCCGGCGTTGCTTACGGAATCCCATTGCAGGAAAATTTCCCCGGGGAGACTGCCTAATGTTGCGTAAACGGGACCCGGTGAAACGGGATTTTCATTGTTGTTATTTTGAACTGTTTCGGATACTTCACTTTTTATAAAACTGTTTTTCATTTTTATTGGATATGAGAATAATTATTTTCGATACAAAGATAGTCTTAGTAAGTCCCGTTGTTCAAAGAAACTTATTTTGCGTTTTTAGCTTCAAAAAAATGAGAATAAACAGCATAAGTGCATAAACGGCGATTTTTTTATGCAAAAGTTCAGAAGGTTTTTTTTGATTGTTACATTAAACTGCCTTTGGAATCTTAAGGCAATTTGTTTCCGGAAATTGAATTGGAAGGGTAATTGGATATAGAAAATGCTTAAAAAATCATTATTTTTGCATAAATCATGCGGATTAAATTTGATGAAAGTTTTTAAATAATGGAAAAAACCTATCTCATAGAGTTACTCTCAAAGCTCTCATCAAAACAAATGAGAGAGCTAAGCGATTTTGTTAAGTCACCTTTTTTTAACAAAAATGAAAGTGTAGAAAAACTTTTTGAATACCTGAGGGTAAGCCACCCGGAATTTAAACCGCTGAAAATTGAAAAAGAGCTTGTTTACAAAAAACTTTTTTCACCTGCGGAATACAATGACAGCTTTATGCGAATGCTCATTTTCAAATTGACTGAGCTATCAGAAAAGTATCTTGCTTATTCAGAAATGACACAAAAACCTACTGATGAAAGCATTTATATTGCAGGTAATCTTCTGGAGCTTGGGCTTGATAAAAACGCCCAGCGTGTAATTAACCAGACCGAAAAAGAACTTGAACAGATCAGAATAAAAGAAGGGAAGTATTTTCTTAAGAAATTTGAGCTTGAAAAGCTGAAACATATTATATACTCCCGTACTTATAAAGCTACCACGGTAAAAGATAAGCCGGATGAATCCCTGCTTGAGGAATCAAATTATCTGACGGAGTTCTTCCTTATAAATATATTACAGAGATACCGCTATCTTCTTAATAAAGGGCAGACTGTTAATTCACACTACGAACTTGATTTCCTTCCGCATATCATGAAATTTCTTGAAAACGATGGAAAGCATTATCTTAAGGATATCACCATATCACTTTTATACAGGCAAATCAGCCTGCAGCTTGATCCTTCAGACGAAAAGAAGTTTTATGAGATAAAAAAAGAATTATGCAATGACGCTACATTAATTGATGATGAAGACAGGCGTGATGGCGCAACGGTACTTGTAAACCTTTGCATTGAAAAAGGGTATGAGGGTAGAGATGAATTTTACAGGCTTGTACTGGAAATTGATGAATACCTGGTTTCGCGTAATTTGTATAACAGGGTTAAAGGCGGTTATTTTGATTCCGAAATGTTCATGAATATTGTTACAATTGCTCTGAGGCTTGGAAGAGTTGAATGGACGAAGGAATTCATAGACGGCAATTACAAAAAGCTTGCGCCGGATATTATGGAAAATATAAAGAATTTTACTTACGCAAGATTGTATTTTAAGACCCGTGAGCTTGATAAAGCTTTGCTTTATATATCAAAGGTAACCTATACAGACTTGCATATGAAAATTAATGCAAGGATAACTTCAATTACAATACATTACGAGTTGGGTAACATCGAAGAAGTGCTGATGCAGATAGAGAACTTCAGGAAATATATTCAAAACGATAAACTCTTAAGCGAAGGGCACAGGAAGATATCTTCGAATTTTATTAAGTATGCAGGTTCGATCTGCAAAGCGCGCTATTCACCCCGTGTTAACCTTGCGGAGCTGAAGAAAAACATTGAAGATTGCGAAATGGTGAATAACAGGAAATGGCTGGTGGATAAGGTAAGTGAACTTATGCAAAGAAAACAGTATTGATTTCTTATCTTTAATTCACGCTACTTAAAATACCAGAAATTATTCGTGCTGTCCGCATCGGGGATATACTGGCTGCCCAGTTCAATCAATACGGGTTTGCTTTCGGTTTCCATTTCTATCCAAACAGATTCTTCATCCTCATTTTTCCATACCGATGCTGTACGGTAAGCCCTTTTTACACTGCCATCTTTGAATTTAACGGTCAGTGCTATCGGAATAGGCAGGTCTCCCTCTTTAGTTAAAGCCATTTTAAGAAGGTCATCTTTGGCTATAACGGAATCAATTGCAAGATCGGGGAAGCCCTGCTTAAAGAACCATGGTTCATAGAACCAGCCCAGGTCATCATCGGAAACATCTTCAAAAGTAAAAAAGAAATCATATGGGGTCGGGTGTCTGCCGTTCCATCTTTTCATAAATTCCTGCAGCGCTTTTTTAAAAGCGGCATCACCCATAAAATCACGCATCATATTATATGCATTTGCCGGGCGGAAATAGGCGTGGTTGCCGTACATTTCTCCGCGTATCTGGTTACTTGGATACATCATCGGTACTTCATCAAACTGCCCGGAATAATCCAGGTAACGTTTTACATTCCTTGCTCTGAAATCAATTGTTTTATCAATTTCATACTGAATGTATTCTGAAAGCATTTGAGTCCATCCTTCATCCATCCATGCATATTTGCGTTCATTTGTTCCCATATAGAACGGGAAGTATGTATGCATAACCTCATGAACAACTGTATGAACTGTCCATATACGCTGCTCACCCGAATTCATATTCACCATCATTGGTGATTCCATCCCGCCTTTACCGTCAAACACCGTTATTTTCGGATAGGGGAACATAATTCCCGGCAGATCTTTTGAGGCAAGCTCAACAGTTTTGGCAGTTATATCGCAAACTTCATAATAAGATATTGATGAAGGCTTATATGCTGAGCTTACAAAAACTTTTTTTCCGCCGGTATCGGCAAGTCTTCCATCCCAAATATAATTTGCAGCGGTGCCAAATGTAAAATCGGGGATGCCTTTTGCTGTAAAATGCCATGTGTTGGTTTCTGCGGAGCTGTTAAATACTGAAGAGCCGGAAGAATGATCCTGCTCTGAAATAATATTTACGGTTTTAAATGAAGTATTCGCTTCAGCGTATTTTGAAAGTATTCGCGGGGCAAACAACTCTTCGGGATTCTGCAGCTCGCCCGCTGCCCATACGCAGTAATTATTTGGTACACTTATTTTTATATCGTAATTATTAAAATCATTGTAAAACTCAGCATTCCCGGTGTATTCTGTCATATCCCAGCCGTCGATATCGTCATATACCGCTATTTGCGGATACCAGTAAGCGATAAAAAAAACGGTTGAATCATACTGACCCATTCTAATTCCGTTCTCACGGGGAATTTTAAATTCCCAGTTTACATTTATAGTAGTTTGTTTACCCGGATTTATTGTGATGTTCTTAATTACCAGGTTTGTGCCGGTATTTTCAAGTGAAGTATCAGTTTTAGGGTCAAATGTTTTTTTGCCAACAGAAATTGACTGCAGTACCATTCCCATCTGGTCATCATCAGTTTTGAAGGGAAAGTCACGCATTGCATCTCGTTTATAGATATTAGGGTATAGTCTTAACACAAGTTTATCCAGGGTATCGGGGCTTGAGTTGTAATATATTATACTTGCTGAGCCTGTTAACATTCCCGTAACAGGATCAAGCTTTGCGGAAATTTTATAATCAGAGTGATTCTGCCAGTAATCAGCCCCGGGTTTCCCGTCAAGCGAGCGGGTACCATCCTCATATGCCGCCTGGAATTCCAGCGGTACGTACACTGACTGGGACAAGGCCAATGCCTGCAGACAAATTATCAGGAATAGTATGGTTTTTGTATTGAACATTCTCATAAGATATTTAATATCAAAATCATATAAAAG
>JABFSP010000063.1 GCA_013140565.1 Ignavibacteria bacterium | reverse complement strand
TATCCGAACCTATTCCGCTGCCGGGTGAATGGCCTGTAACATAAATATCACCGGTAAATGGGTCTGTTATTACTTTTTTGGCAATATCACTGCCATTTAAAGTTCTGTTATATCTTTAACCCATTGCTGTGTAACCTGTGCATTTGTAATTACACCACTGAAAGTAAGGATGGTTATAAAAATCCCGATAAATGCTTTCATTAGTTACTTTCATTATTTGGTTAATATCATTTTTCTGGTTTCCTTAAAACTTCCTGATTCAAGTACATAGAAATATACCCCCGAAGAAAAGGCTGAGGCATCAAAATCTGCTTTATACTGGCCTGCAGCGAGTGTTTCGTTCACAAAAACAGAAACTTCCTTACCCAACAGGTCAAACAGTCTAAGCTTTACATGCTCACTTACGGGAATGCTGAAATTAATTGTTGTTGAGGGATTAAAAGGATTAGGGTAGTTTTGGGAAAGTGAAAACGTTTTTGGTATCTCTGATGAAACCGGGGTAACCCCTGTTACCTGTGAATATTTTACAGTTGTAATATCATATTCGTTTCCGTTATAACTTGCGCCGGTAACAAATATATTATTTTGAGCATCTGAGGCAATACAACTGATAGTCTCTTCGCTGTTTATACCTCCTTCATATGTCTTCAGCCACTGTATCGTTCCCGATGGTGTATATTTTATAGTAAGGTAATCCTCCAGGCTGGCAGCTGACTCGGTATAACCGCCTGCATAAATATACCCTGCATTATCAACAATAATATCGCTAAACCCATCCTCGTCATTACCGGGCCCTATGTAGGTTACAGCCCATTGCAGTGTACCGTTTAAATTATACTTTAATAAAAGTGCGTCTTGGTTACCGCCAATTTGTTTAGTTTGACCTGATAAGTACACATACCCCGCACCAATGGCAACGCTTGTACTCCCTTCATTGCTGTTACCTGAATGGTTATATCTTCTAACCCACTGTTCTACTCCAGATGAGCTGTACTTCACTAAGGCTGCATCTTCCCCTGTACCTATGCCTTTGCTATAGCCTGAAACATATACGTCACCTGCAGCATCTGTAGAAATACAGTAAGGTATATCACTTGAATCCGAAGGACCGTTATAAACCGCAGACCACAAACGATTACCAGCGGGACTGTATTTTAAGGTTAAATAATTGTTCCACCGGTTATTAGAACCATTGCGGCACCTGGTACTTATATATATTTCGTTGCTATTGTTTAATGAAATTTCGGGAAAATCTTCCCTGCTGCTATCGGTGTATGTGTATGTATCAGACCATAATTGAATACCTGCTGTATTATACTTAATTGTAAGTAAATTTATATTACCGTTAACATCGTTTGTAACACCTGCGGTATAAATATTATTTAAGCCATCCACAGCAACTGAATACGCATAATCGGAATAAACAGAATTATATCTTGCCTGCCACAATAATGTCCCCGAAGGATCGTATTTTAAAGTAACACAATCCGAAATTGAAACTGGTCCTCCATAACTTTCGCCTGTAACATAAATATTTCCTGCATTATCAAGAGCCATAGAATATATATAGTCATTTCCATTACCTGTCCCATTATATGTTCGCGCCCACTGGAGTAAACCAGATGAATTATATTTTAACAAAACACAATCAGATGTGGATGGATTGCTGAATACCTTACTACCGGCTATATATATATTTCCCGCTGCATCAGTTTTAATTTCGGCCGGGAAAAAGGTAGTATCCGCAGACATATTGTACCTTGCAACCCACTCCTGTGTTACCTGTGCATGTATCATCGCTGCAGAGAACAGCACTATTAAAGTAATCAGAAAATATTGCATATTATGGAACAGATTTATAGTTTTTTTCATATAATAAATAATTAGTAACAGACTGCATCTATTTACAATGTTGCGTACAAAACTACATTTATGGTGTTGATAATCAAAAGAATCTTTTTACATTTGTAAAAATAAATATGGAATTTTTTGGTAAAATATTCTGTGTTTTTTTAGATTATTGACTATTTTTAGGATTAAATCCGTTACATATTTGTGAAAATTTATAATTCGTTTTTATGATACAAAGTAAGGCAATTACAATATTAAAACAGCTTAACAAAAAAGAATTCATTCAATTTGGGAAATATTTGAGTTCAGGGGCTTTTACACCAAATAAAAAGCTGTTTAAACTTTATAATTTTCTAAAAAAACATTATCCCCATTTTTCATCTGCTGAAATAAGCAAACAAAGTATATATAAGTCATCTTACAATAATCCAAAATACGATGATGCAAGTACAAGGAAGATCCTGAGTGATTTTTACAAGGAAACTGAACTTTTCCTTGCTATGTTGAGGCTGAGAAACGATAAACCCACCTTACAAAAGACAGTATTGCCTGAACTTGATGAAAGAAAGCTTGATACTCTATTCCCGTTTAAGTATGAGGAAATTAAAGGAAAACTCCTTGTTCCGCCACATCAGCTTTCTGATTTTCTGGATATTCATCTTCTGGAATGGAGTAACTTAAGCTTTCATTTGATAAGGGGGATGCAGGATAAAATGGGCCCGCATGTTTACAGCCGTTTAGAAAACATTATTTTCTATACACTATGCGATACTTTTCTTGGTTTGCAGGATATATTGACTTATAAAAACAGCTACAACTTCTCAAAGCCCGTTAACTTACCGCAGGCGTTTGTTTCCAGTATAGATCATAAAAAACTTTTTAAATATATACAGGATAATGAATTCTTAGGCAAAGAAATCGTTTTATCTTTTTATCTTGCATACCTGGCCAATAAGAACTTTGATGATAATTCATACTATTTCAGGTTAAAAGAATTTGTTCTGAAAAATTTTGAGAATTATCATATCAGCACCCAAAGGACTATGGCTGCATTTATGACTAATTACTGCATAAGGAAAAGAAGGCAATCTGAGAAGGAGTTTGACCATGAGCTTTCTGAAGTCTATCAACTGCATATTAAATATAAACTAATCAGGATCAATAAAGAAAAATATATCAGAACTGATGTTTTCCTTAATATGCTTACTTATTATTACGAAGTTGGGAAAATCTCGGAATTAGGCAGCTTCATTGAGGCAAATATAGAAAGTATTCAGCCAGGTCATAGAAAAAATACGATTTCACTTTGCCAGGCACTTATGGAATTTGAGCAGGGGAACTTTGAGCTTTCATTAAGACAGGTCTCTATGATCAAATCTACAACGTTTGTTTTTAAACATAAAATCAAAATTCTTATACTGAAAAATCATTTTGAGCTTAAAAACTATGAAACAGCCAGAGATCTGGCCAACAGTTTCTATAAATCTACCACTATGAGCAAAAACGTGCTGGAATTACAAAAGCAAAGGATCTATAAATTTTTATCCTACTTTAATCTTCTGATAAAGGCTTCCGAGAATAAACCTGAAAAAAATAAATTGAGCGAAATTTCAGGGTCAAAAAAAGAAAATCAATTTCTTGAATCAGTATGGATCTTAAAGAAAATAGATAAACTACTGAAAAACAGTTAGATAATAATTGAAATGCAGCTTTTGTATTCACGGTATAAGCAGAACTTCCGGCGCGGTAATTTTATAATTACAATATTTTACTGATGGGCTTTGAAGGAAAGTCCCATAAAAGTATGTTAAAAAATTCCCCTGTACCCTATGCTTAGACCAAGTATGTAAATATTGAATTTTTTGATGTAAGGAAAATTATTTCTAATTGTGAAAAAAAAATAGTTCTTAACTGCCTTTATTAAACCTGTAAAGAACGATTTACAGTAGAAAATAAAGGATTAACATATACTGATTGTGAAAATTTTCGGCATCAATACTTATTATTCCTTGATTGAATTCAATTGAATCATATTAACATTAAATGCTATTTTGAAATAATAAAAAATCATAATTTAAATTTTTGCATGAAACTATTTCTCATAGCATTTTCATTTATTACAATAAGTATTGCAGCTCAAAATAACTGGATGCCGACCGGTTTAAGCAG
>JABFSP010000279.1 GCA_013140565.1 Ignavibacteria bacterium | reverse complement strand
ATGCATGGGTTTGGCTATAGGCGTGTACGGTAAGATCTTAAAAACCACAAATTGCGGAATTACAGGAACAATTAATGAAATTGGTAGTATTCCTGAAAAACATTCTCTTTTTCAAAACTATCCAAACCCGTTCAATCCGGTGACAAAAATAAAATTTGCCGTAAGTGGCATATCTGCAGCTCAGACATTTCTGACTGTGTATGATTTACTTGGACGTCAAGTAACCATGTTAGTTAATCAGCAGCTTCAGCCCGGCACATACGAAGCCGACTGGGATGCTTCAGCATTCCAAAGCGGAGTGTATTTTTATAAACTGGAAATCCGTCAAGCCGGATCTGCGAGCGTCACATTTACAGAAACAAAAAAGATGGTTTTGATAAAATGAATTTTGTTATAAAAATACTGCTTATGTTTTTGCTCTTTCAGGGTCTTATATACTCTCAGCAGAGCCGTAACATAAGGGTACTTGCGCATATTAATCACAATACGTTCCACTCATCATGCTGGGGTTATTCAGCCGGTGGCAGGGAGTATGCAATATATGGCTGGTATAACGGTACATCTTTTGTTGATATTACGGATGAAAATAATATACGAGAAGTGGTTTTTCTGCCGGGCAGATACAGCGGCTGGCGGGAAATGAAGGTATATAAAAACTATCTTTATATTGTATCAGAAGCAGATAGCAGCGGTATACAAATAGTGGATCTTTCAAGGCTGCCAAATACTGTTGACCTTATCAATACATATTCCTTTGATGGTTTCAGAAGAGCCCATACAATTTCACAGAACGGCAGATATTTATACATTAATGGCGGAAATTACCGTGAAGGCGGAATAGTAGTTCTTGATGCGGGCGCTAACCCTGAAAGCCCCGTAAAGATGGGTGAGTGGCAGGTTGATTATGTCCATGATTCGAGAATAGTAAATGATACAATTTGGGCATGTAACCCGCTCACCGGTAAAGTATCAGTAATAGACGCATCTGATAAGAATGGTTTGAAAAAGATCACTTCGTGGATAAACGGTTCATTTCCCGTGCCTCACAATTGCGCTGTTACTGATGATGGAAAATATCTTTATGTATGCGATGAAAATTTTAATAATCCCGGTAAACTTAAAATTTGGAATATTTCGGATAAGAAGGATATTGTTTTTGTCAATGAATGGAAAGTTAACGGTACATCGGAATCTGTTCATAATGTGGAGATATTCGGAAATTATGCATTTCTTTCCTATTATGGAGAAGGCGCACGGGTTTTGGATATTACTGACCCTGTAAACCCGTTTGAAATAGCGTATCTGAAAACTTCTGCATGCTGGCAGGTTTATTATTTCCCTTCAGGGAAGATCATTGCTTCGGATATTTATGACGGACTGTATGTATTAAAAACTCAAAACCCGATCAGCGTAAACAATATCAAAACTCCTGCTGAAGTATTTTCTCTTTCGCAAAATTATCCGAATCCGTTTAACCCTAAAACAACAATTAAATACAAAGTACCCGTTTCAGACTACAAAAGTTATGATATCACTAAATTAACTGTCTATAATGCCTTGGGAAAAGAAGTGAGGGTGTTAGTGGATCAATACCTCGAACCCGGGGAATACGAGTTTGAATGGAACGCTGCGGGATTTCCAAGTGGAATCTATTTTTATGAATTGCTGACGGGATCTTACCGTGAAACTAAGAAGATGCTGCTGATAAAATAATAATTTATTCAAATTTTCTTTTAATAGCGTAAGAATTATCTTACAAATACTTTTATTGCTGCAATTAAAGGTATTTAATAATGCATATACTAACTTTTACTTCTACTATATTTCAATTTTATTTTGTATCATTAATAAAATTACATTAACCTTTTTCATTAACTATCCTGATGTATTTTATGTTGTTAAAAAGGTCAAAATATTTTAATTTAACTGATTCCTTTTAAAAAATTTAATACAACACATGAAAAAATTTTCCCAAAGCATTTTGATACTGTTGTTTCTTGTCTCATTTACTTTTGGAACAGAAAAAAGATCACAAAGTGAACTTTTTTCTTATATAGAGCCAAAGCCCGGTGCAGAATATGTAAAGAATAATTCAACAATAATTTTCAAACCTGCCCCTGTTGTTGATCTAAATTCAATAAAAAACAGCAAGTCTGTAACAATTTCAGGCAGTATCAGAGGAAATTACGAATTCAGCCAGTTATACATCAGCAACGAGAATGTTTTTATTTTAAAACCAGCTGAGGAATTCGTTAATAATGAAGAGATAACTGTTAGTTTTCTTCCGGAAATTAGATGCACAAATGGAGTGAGGATTGAACCTTTTGTTTACTCATTCCGTATACAAAAGGAAAAATTGCCTGTACATCCGCTGGCGGGGCTGGTGAATGAAATTCCGGAAGCCCGTCTTAATGAGCTGCTTAATACAGACACCGGTGAGTTAGAGGGGTTTCCTGAAATTACTGTTAACTATTCTAATAATCCCGCCCCCGGAAAAATTATACTAAGCAATATAGTTTTTAATGTGCAGATACCTAATACACCCCATCTCATAATTATGAACAATGATGCATCAACTGTCTTTTCAAGACAGATGGGAGGACAGATCTTCGATTTCAACAGGCAGCCAAACGGCAGGTTTACTTATTTCAGCAGGGTAAGAGGAAAATATTTTGAGCTTGATACAAATTATAACCTGGTAGATAGTTTTTACACAGGAAACGGTTATTTAACCGATATTCATGAGCTTAGAGTTCTGCCTAACAGGCATGCACTGCTGATGAGTTATGATAAACAGTATATTGATATGTCCCTGCTTATACAGGGCGGCAATCCCAATGCACTGGTAACAGGTCTTATAATCCAGGAAATTGATGAAAATAAAAATGTTGTATTTCAGTGGAGAAGCTGGGATCATATTCCAATAACAGACGCAACTCACGAAAACCTGCTTGCGCCTGAAATAGATTATATACACGGAAATGCAATAGAGCTTGATAACGACGGAAATATTATGATATCTTCCAGACATCTCGATGAAATAACTAAGATAAACAGAAGTACCGGTAACATAATATGGAGGCTGGGCGGTAAAATGAATGAGTTCCAGTTTCCAAATGACCCTTTGAGATTTTCATACCAGCATGGCATCAGAAGACTTTTGAACGGAAATATAATCCTGTTTGATAACGGGAACTATCATTCACCGCAGCAATCACGTGCGGTAGAATATATGCTTGATGAAACAAGTAAGATAGCTACTATGGTTTGGGAATACAAAAATACTCCTCAGATCTATGGCAATGCGATGGGTTTTGCGCAAAGACTTGAGAACGGTAATACACTTATCAGCTGGGGATCAACTAATCCAACCATGACAGAAGTTAAGCCGGACGGTTCAAAAGCCCTTGAGATCTCATTTTCCACCGGTGTTTTTTCTTATAGGGTGTTTAAATACAACTGGGGCGGAAATGTTACAGGTATTCAACCTGTGAATAATGAAATACCGAACAGTTTCAGTTTATTACAGAACTATCCTAATCCGTTTAATCCTGTAACAAAGATCAGGTTCAGTATCCCTGCTGCTGGCGGCAATTCTCAGACAGTATCAACTCTGCTTACCGTATATGATATGCTTGGTAAGGAAGTTCAGGTTTTAACTGATAAGCAGCTGAGGCCGGGCAATTATGAAGTTGATTTTGCGGCAGGAGAGCTTTCAAGCGGTATCTATTTTTACAAACTTACAGCCGGAAATTTCACAGATATGAAGAAAATGGTATTGGTTAAATAACAATAATGATGCAATAACCGGTCTTTTCAAAGTTTTTTTTCATCCGGGTACTTTTTTAGTTTCCCGTTAATTGATAGATGACCCCGCTGATAGTTATTTCAGCGGGGTTTGTTTTTTTGGTATAGCAACAATTTTTCTTTTACCCTAATTTTGTATCAATGATTTATCTCAGGCGTCTTTTACCATATCTGAAGCGATACAGGAAAATGCTGGCAATAGGGTTTGTAGTAATAACTCTTAGCGCAGTATTTACTAATCTTATACCCTTTGTAATTTCAAAAGCAATTGATACCATCAAAGACCACGTTGAAGGAGCATCGCTATTCAATTATGCCCTGCTGACCGTGGGTTTTGCCATTGTAAGCGGATTCTTTCTTTACCTTACCAGGCAAATGATAATTGTGGTATCCCGTGAAATTGAAAATGACCTCAGGAATGATTTCTTCGCGCATATACTTGAACAGGACCAGCAGTATTTCCATTTTCATCCAACCGGCGATATCATGGCGCTTGCGACGAATGATATTTCAGCAGTAAGGAATTTTCTGGGACCCGGTATTATGTATACTGCCGAGACCTTCATCAATTTTTCCATGGCGATCTCTCTTATGTTTTCTTTCAATACTGAGCTTACTTTAATTGCTATTGTTCCAATACCGCTTATATCTTATGTAGTGTACAGAATTGGAAAAAGCATCAATTATAAGTTTGAAAAGGTACAGGAACAGTTTTCTGACCTTACAACAAAAGCACAGGAAAATCTTTCGGGTATAAAAGTAGTAAAAGCATATGTAAGGGAAAACAGCGAAACTGAAGGTTTCAAAAAGATGTCAATTGAGTATATGAAAAAGAACCTTGAGCTTGCAAAAGTACAGTCGTTTTCATACCCGATCATGTTCCTTCTCACGGGGTTTTCAATAACTATCGTACTTTATGCAGGAGGCAACAAGATAATCAATGGTGAACTCACCATTGGTGAATTAACCGCATTCATAATATACCTTGGACTGCTGACTTGGCCTATAATCTCACTTGGGTGGATAATTAACCTTACCCAGCGCGCCGAAGCATCCATGAAAAGGCTTTGCGAGGTATTTGACAGCAAACCCGGAATAGAAAGTCCGCTTGTGCAGAGTGATGTAATGCATGACCGGAAAACTGAAAAAAAACTAAAGGGTGAAATTGAATTTAAAAATGTTAATTTCAGGTATCACCAAAACTTTCCTTATGTTCTTAAGAACATAAATGTTAAGATCAAAGCCGGTGAAACAATAGGTATTATTGGTCATACAGGTTCAGGCAAAACAACATTTGTTAACCTTATTTCAAGACTATTTGATATTACTGAAGGTGAACTTCTGGTTGATAGCAGGAATGTGAAGTCATATGACCTTAATGAACTTCGTACTTCAATTGGAGCGGTTCCGCAGGAGACATTCCTTTTCAGTGATTCCATTGAAAATAACATTGCTTACGCCGAAAATAATTTTGATAAAGATAAAGTTGTTAGTGCTGCAAAAATATCGCAGATATATAAAGACGTTGATAAATTTCCGAAGAGGTTTGATACAATGCTGGGTGAACGCGGTATAAACCTTTCAGGGGGGCAGAAACAAAGGACATCAATAGCCCGCGCAATTGCAGCTGACCCTGAAATTCTGATACTGGATGATGCGTTTTCAGCGGTGGATACTTATACTGAAGAAGAGATATTAAAGGGTCTGAAAGATGTAATGAAAGGAAGAACTACAATACTTATCAGCCACAGAATTTCAACACTTAAGAATGCTGACAGGGTTATTGTACTCAAAGAGGGTTCCGTTGCCGAAGAAGGTACCCATGAAGCATTGGTACAGAAAGAAGGCATTTACGCTGATATTTACATGAAGCAGTTACTGGAAGAAGAACTTAAAGATCTGGAATAGAACTGATCTTGAATATAAACTAATTTGGCAGAAGAAAAGAAAAAAAATATCAACGAACCTGACGAGAACGAACAGGAAGAGGTACTAGGTAAGGCTTATGACGCCCGTCTGATGAAACGGCTCATAAGGTATCTTAGGCCGTATACCAAATGGGTGGTTATTGCTATTATTCTTACTGTAGGCGTAGCGCTGCTGAGTACTATCAGACCGTACTTAACAAAAATTGCGATTGATAATTATATAGTAAACAAGGATTCTGAAGGGCTTACTACAATTATTCTGATATTGCTTGCCACATTAATCTTTCAGGGGCTGCTTCAGTATACAATGACCTATCTAACGCAATGGATAGGACAAAAAACCATTTATGACCTTAGAATGGAACTCTTTGAGCACATCCAGAAGCTATCCATGAGCTTCTTCGATAAAAATCCTGTAGGCAGACTCGTTACCAGGCTTACCAATGATATTGAAGTCCTTAATGAAATGTTTTCAAGCGGTATAGTTATGGTTTTCGCGGACGTTTTCATTATAAGTGGTATATTATTTTTCATGTTCAGCTTAAGCTGGCAGTTAACTCTAATAGCGCTTTCTGTTGTTTTCCCCTTGATATACGTTACGATTATTTTCCGACGCAAAGTTCGTACTGCATTCCGTGATGTCAGGTTCTATCTTGCCAAAATGAATGCATTTCTGCAGGAGCATATCAGCGGTATTCTTGTTGTTAAGATATTCGGCAAAGAAAAAAAAACAATAGATGAATTTAAAAAGATAAATTACGACCACACCAAAGCAAATAAGAAATCGGTTTTCTATTATTCAGTCTTTTTCCCCGTGGTTGAGCTTATTGGCGCTTTATCAGGCGGACTTATAATTTGGTATGGCGGAGGAGAGGCAATAAAAGGAGCGCTTACAATTGGTATACTTATTTCATTTATTCAGTATTCCGAAATGTTTTTCAGACCCATCAGGGATCTTTCTGAAAAGTATAACATAATGCAAACCGCAATGGCTTCATCTGAAAGGATATTCAAACTTCTTGACAGGCAGGCTAATATCCGTGATCCGGAAAAACCAATTGCATTAAATGATTGTAAAGGTATCATAAAATTCAGCAGCGTATCATTTGCTTATGTTAAACAGGATTACGTTTTGAAAGATATTTCATTCGATATCAAACAGGGAGAAAAAGTCGCGTTTGTTGGAGCTACCGGTGCAGGGAAATCATCTATTATGAACCTGCTCTGCAGGTTTTACGATGCGCAAAAAGGCGAAATTACTGTTGATGGAATAAATATAAAGGATATTAAACAAAGCGAACTTAGGAAGAATATCGGACTCGTTGTTCAGGATATTTTCCTTTTTTCGGATTCGATCTCAAACAATATCAGCCTGAACAATAATTCAATACCTGAAAGTAAGATAAGAGAAGCAGCTTCTATTATAGGGATTGATAATTTTATAACCAAGCTGCCGCTGGGTTACGGGCAGAATGTGAAAGAACGCGGAGTTACTCTATCACAGGGTGAGCGCCAGCTGATAACATTCGCAAGAGCTCTTGCTTATGATCCCAAAATACTGATACTTGATGAAGCGACATCCAGTGTGGATACCCATAGTGAAATATTGATACAGAATGCCATAGATAAGCTCATGGAAGGCAGGACCTCTATCATAATAGCCCACAGACTTTCCACAATACAAAAGTGCGATAAGATAATTGTAATGCATAAGGGTGAGATCAGGGAAACCGGCACTCACCAGCAATTGCTTGAGCTTGGCGGAATATATTCAAAACTATACCAGCTTCAGTATAAGGAATCATTTGTTTAATTAAATAGTATGAAGAAGATATTTATCGCATCAACAAATAAGGGAAAGATCAGTGAAATAAGATCATACCTGGCGCCAATGGGTTATGAATTATTTTCACTCCTGGATAATCCGGGAATCCCTGATATTGAAGAAACAGGTTTAACCTTTGAAGAGAATGCTTTAATTAAAGCAAAGGCTGTTTTTGATGTTGTGAAGATCCCGGTTCTCGCTGATGATTCAGGACTGGAAGTTGACCTGCTTGGAGGCAGGCCCGGTGTGTATTCAGCAAGATACAGCGGAGAAGGCGCAACTGATGAAAAAAATGTCACGAAACTTTTGAATGAACTTGGTGACAATGTAAAAAACAGGACTGCAAGATTCAGATGTGTAATTGCTTTGTATGACGGAATGAATGAAAGATTTTTTGATGGGGTGTGTGAGGGAAATATAACTTTCCATCCAAAGGGTAAAGATGGTTTTGGTTATGACCCGGTATTTATGCCAATTGGCTACCAGCAAACTTTTTCTGAGCTTGGCGTAGATGTAAAAAACACCATATCACATCGAGGAAAAGCCCTTTTGAGCCTTGTGAAGTTCCTTGAACTTGAAAATACTATGTAATATTTTCAGTATTGAAGGTTTTTGATTAAATTTTTATGTTTGTAATCTGTTTTGAATAACAGCATTTTATGCTGGCGTAGCTCAGTGGTAGAGCAGCGCACTTGTAATGCGCAGGTCGGGGGTTCAACTCCCTTCGCCAGCTCCATTAAAAACCCGTCAAATTGACGGGTTTTTTGTTTAAAAATCGGTCATTATGTTCCGCAATAGCTGGAAATACAAATAAAGTTGCTTTTTTTAAGCTAAAATGTTGTTAATTTTGTTTTTCCATACGTAATTAATATTAATTTTTTAATTTGACTCTATCATTGATCCAAGTTCTCAACATTTCAAATTATCCTGATCATTTCACACTATGCCTATAGCACGGGTTTTTATTATCGAAGATGAAGCCATTACGGCGCTGGATATCAGGAAGACTCTTGAGAAGCTGAACTATGAAATTGTAGGGATTAAGGATCGCGGTGAAGATGCGTTAAAAGTGATTGAAAAAGCGAACCCTGACATTGTATTAATGGATATTTCTTTAAAAGGTGAGCTTGACGGAATTGAAACCGCGAGACTGCTGAATATTCAGAAAAGGATACCTATTGTATATTTAACTGCCCATTATGATGATGAAACCATTGAAAGAAGCAAATCTACCAATCCCTACGGATTTTTACTTAAGCCGTTAAATGATCGTGACCTGAATTCCTGTATCCGGATGGCATTATACAGGTTTGAATCAGAAAATAACCTGAAAGAAGTTGAAGATCAGTTAACTGTATCTAAAAGAAGTGCAGAGGCATTATTCAACTCAATCCAGAACACTGCTTTTATTATTAACAGCAAAGGAATTATTACTTCAGTAAACAATAAATCAGCCGAAGAAAAGTTTCCAGCCTCTCATTTCATTAACTCTGATATCAGGAAAGTATTTCCCGGCAGAACAGGTAATAAGTTTTCGTTATTGATAGAAGCCACACTGCAAAAAGGCACTGAAAATTCTTTTGAACATATTATTAAAGTAGAAGATAATAAATTCAGATATGAAACCAGGTTTTTTAAATATTCCGATACAGAGGTTCTGGCTGTATTCAATAACATAACTTCAGGCAGGGAAGTTGAACAGGCTTTGCGTGGCAGTGAGCTTAAGTACAGGAACCTTATTAAGAACTCGCCGCTTGCCATTACAAGGCTGCTGATAAAGAGCAACCAGTATGAGTTTGTAAACGATGAATTCATCAAACAATCCGGTTATACGCTGGAAGAATTTAATGCGCTGACAAATGATGAATACTTCAATATGATCCATCCTGATGACAGGGTAGAAGTGATTAAGGAATACACCGGCTGGATAAAGAACGGAAGCAAGGGGTTGAAGAACCTTGTTTACAGGATCAGAAACAAGAATAATGAAATGATCTGGCTTGACAGTTACCATTATGCCGATATTTTGCCTGATGGAACAATTGAAGCCGTAAACCAGATCTATCTTAATATCAACAGACAAAAACAATCCGAAGAGATACTGGTTGAATCGAAACAGTGCCTCGACGCTTTTTTCCAGCAATCTATGGATGGTATCTTTATAGCCAAAATGGATATTCCTGTTAAGTGGGAAAAGGGCAAAGGCAGTGATAAACAGCTTGAGCATATAATGAAGAATGTGAATATTGTTCGTGCGAACATCCCGCTGGCTGTTCAGTTTGGCTTAACGCCGCATCAGGTGCTTAATCAAACCGCTGAAAGTTACTACGGCAGTAAGTCAGCTGACGCTAAAAAACGCTGGAAGACATTTCTTGATAAAGGATTTTCGCACATAAAGGAATATTTCACAAAGGCTGATGGCAGCAGTATATACATAGAAGGTGACTATTATTGCCTGTATGACAGTAAAAGGAATTTTACCGGGTACCTGGGTATCCAGCGGGATATGACTGACCGTAAAAATTCAGAAGATTTGTTGAAGCTCAGTGAAGAAAAATTCAGGGCTGTTGCTGAATCAATGCCGGCACAGGTCGTGATATTTCAGGATGAGAAGTTTGTATACGCAAACCCCTATTCTGAAATGATAACAGGATATAAAACCCAGGAGATCCTGAAAAAGAATTTTTGGGAATTGGTACATGAAGATTACAGGGATTTGGCTAAGGAACGCGGTGAAAAAAGGCTTAAAGGTGAAATTGTACCTGATAATTACGAGATGCAGATAATTACCAAAAATAAAGAAATAAAGTGGCTGAATTACAGCGCCCGGTTAATTCAGTACAACGGTAAAAAAGCTGTCCTTGGAATAGCGACTGACATTACTGAAAGCAAACGAAACCAGGAAAAAATAAGATTAAGCGAAGAAAAATACAGGAATTTTGTTGAACATAGCTCAGAAGGAATATTCAGGCTGGAATTCAAGAAACCAATTCCAACGGATATTGCGGCTGATGAACAGGTTGAACTGATTAAGAAAAACGTATTTATTGCGGAGTGCAACAGCGTATTTGCGAGGATGTATGATGAAGATAAACCTGAAAAGATAATGGGTAAGAATATTTCAAAATTAAAATACCAAAACCCGGATTTTAATGCGAGAATGCTGAAGTTTGTAACACAGGAATACAGTGCTGTTGAAGATGAAACTACTGAGTATGATGAAACAGGAAAGGTGAAATTTTTTGTATTAAATATATCAGGTGTTTTAGAAGACGGTATGTTAACGAATATATGGGGTGTACAGAGGGATATTTCGGAAAAGAAAAGATCTGAAGAAGCATTAAAGCGTTCTTTGATCGAAAAAGATATTCTGCTTAAAGAAATTCATCACAGGGTTAAAAATAACCTGCAGATAGTTACAAGCCTGCTTAAATTGCAGGCAGGATATGTAAAGGACGAGAAGATCAAGCAGTTGTTCAGGGAAAGCCAGAACAGGGTGCAGTCAATGTCTCTTATCCACCAGAAACTTTATCAATCCAGGGACCTTGCCCACATTGATTTTAAAGACTATATAGAAACGGTCACAACACACCTGCAGCATTCATACGGTATACTCGAAGACAGGGTAAAAATCCACGCAGATGTTAAGAATATGATTATGTCTATAGATAATGCTATTCCTGCGGGCCTGATAGTAAATGAGCTTGTTTCAAACTCATTGAAACATGCATTTCCGGAAGGAAGTCATGGCAATATATACATTAATGCGGCGTACGATGAATATAACAAGGAATACTGGTTGCTGATAAGAGACGATGGAATTGGAATGAAAGTTAAACCGGATATTGAAAATTCCGGTTCGTTTGGCCTGAAGCTGGTACATACCCTGGTAAAACAACTTGAAGGTATAATGGAAATTGTAACATCCGGAGGTTCTGAGTTCAGGATACATTTCAGGAGTGCGGATTATAAAGAACGAAATTCTTAGTTATTAATTTAATTTATTCTTAATATATTGCGGATTAATATAACATTCTGCAATTGGAAGATTCAGAACCCTGAGAAATTACAAATGAAAAAAATATCTATAAGCAGCTCTCTTTTCACAGAAAACCGTAAAAAACTTTCATCATTGATGATGAAAAATTCCGCAGCGATTATTAATTCAAATGATATTCTTCCGTCTAATGCGGATGGAACAGTGAAATTCATTCAGAACAGTGACCTCTTCTATCTGACCGGAATCGAGCAGGAAGAAACGATCTTGCTTCTTGACCCGGGAAATAAAGATAAAGAACACAGGGAAATATTATTCATAAGAGATTATAATCCTGACCTTGAAGTTTGGGAAGGCAAAAAACTCTCTATTCAGCAAGCCTCTGAAATTTCAGGTATTAATACTGTTTTCGAGCTTTCCAGGTTTGAAAGTGCACTTCATGACCTTATGTGCGGTACCGATAATATTTATCTTAATACCAACGATCATGACAGGTCGAAGAACATAGTTGAAAGCCGTGATATCAGGTTCATTAATCATTGTAAAAAATATTATCCTCTTCATTCATATCACAGGATATCTCCATTGATCTACAGTCTGCGTGCGTTAAAATCTAATACAGAAATTGAATTGCTTCAAAAGGCATGTGATATCACCGGCGATGGTTTTTTAAGACTGCTTAAATTTGTAAAACCCGGAGTTATGGAATACGAAGTAGAAGCTGAACTTGCACATGAGTATATGAAGCAGGGCGCGGGATTTGCGGATTATGAACCGATAGTTGCTTCAGGTGAAAATGCCTGTTTCCTTCATTACATAAAAAATGATGACCCGTGCATTTCGGGTGATGTGCTGCTGCTTGATGTTGCTGCCGGATGGGCAAATTATAATGCTGATATGACGAGGTCAATTCCTGTTAGCGGAAAATTCACAAAACGCCAGAAAGAAGTTTACAACGGAGTACTGCGGGCTATGAAGGGAACTATTAAAGAAATGAAACCGGGTAAAACTGTAAGAGATATAATAATGGTTACCAGGGAGCTTATTGCTAAGGAACTTGTTGACCTGAAACTTGTAAAAGCATCGGACGTTAAAAACATTAAGAATAAATCAGCTGAGTTTAAAAAGTATTACCCGCATGATGTTTCTCATTTCCTGGGATTAGGCGTTCATGATGTCGGTGAATTTGATGTGCCGGTAAAAGCAGGGATGGTGTTAACATGTGAACCGGGAATTTATATTCGTGAAGAAAAACTTGGAATCAGAATTGAAAACGATATTTTAATTACCAAAAAAGGAAATCACGATTTTATGGCCGGCGTGCCAGTTGAAGCTGATGAAATTGAAGAATTGATGAATTCCTGATTCTTTTGTTTTTTTGTTTTAAACGGTACTTTTCTCATGAAAATAGTGACCTTTGGTAAAATGAATTAATTGCACTAATTCTCACGTTTTCCCTGTATAGCATATTTTATGATTAAAATGTTATTTATATTGTAATTAAGTATTTTGCAGGATCGTTTATTCAGGCAAAAAATAGAAAACATTATTCCCTGCAAATTAAATTCAATTAACCAGTTTCCTCTCTTTTCATAACAATACTATTTATTAACTGAATTCTTTTAAAATTTAGTTTCTGAACAAATCAATTGGACTCCGCTAAACGAAATAAAATGGGATCTTCGGCCCTGTTTATTACACTTACATATCTTGTATTTGGAATATTATGGATCGCAATATCAGGTAAATTGGTACTGTATTTAGCCGACGGAATTGAGTTGAGTTCGAGATTTGAGCTCTACAAAGGACTATTTTTCATTTTGGCAACTTCACTGCTTCTTTACGCGGTTATAAGAAGGCGGGAAAGACTTAGGGAAAAACTTGAGGCCGATATTACCAAATCTGAAGTTAAATGGAAGAATATTTTTGACAGCGCAAACGACCCGATCCTGATACTTGACAGAGATTACAGGATAATTGAGGCAAATTCAAAAGCGTGCGATCTATACGGATATTCACCGCAGGAATTCCAGAATCTGAGCATAAAGGATATACATGAATACAATGATATAGAATTTATCCGCAGCCAGATGAATGAGGTCATAAATAATACCGGCTCTGAATTTGAGATAAACCACCGCAAAAAAGATGGCTCAATTATTCCCGTGGAAATAAGCACCCGCGCTCTGATGAAGGATGATGGCGTGGAATTTATCCATATTGTACATGACCTTTCCGCAAGAAAAAATATTGAAAAGAAGCTTATAAGCAGTGAAAGCAAATACCGGACACTGGTTGAAGCATCTCATGAACTTATATGGGCAACGGATGAAAAAAATGTTATTTCGTTTGTTAATAACGCATCCAGAGGAATTTATGGACTCGCCCCTGTGGAAATGATAGGGAAGAAGTTTACAGATTTTGCAACTAAAGAACAGATCGATCTTGATTTAAAAGCTATAAAGGAAGCAATTAAACAGGGAAATGAATACCTGCAGTATGAAGGCAGTATTACAGATTCGCGGGGCAAAGAGAAATATTTGCTTACCAATTGCATTATAAATAAAGATTCAACAGGCAAGTTAACCGGGATGTTCGGTACATCACTTGATATTACCGAAAGATACGAGTCAGGTGAACGCGTAAAGTATCACAACAGGATATATTCGCTGATGACGAATATGAATCAGCTGATAGTAAGGGCGAAAAATAAGGAACAGATATTGAACGATGCCTGCCGTCTTGCCGTTGAATTTGGTATGTTCCAGCTCGCATGGATAGGTATTGTTGATGGAAATTCCGGGAAAGTACTTCCTGCCTACCGGTTCGGGAAATATGAAAATTATACAGGTAAACTTGAAATATCAGTAAATGAGCCGGATAATATTAAAGGTCCGATAGTAAGGGCGTTTACTGAAAAGGTGTATTATGTAAGTAATGATGTGGAAAATGATTCTCAGCTCATGAAATGGAAAGCTGCTACGCTGGAAAAAGGATTCAGGTCATTTGCGACTTTCCCAATAGAAGTCAGAAATAAAGTAGTCGCAGTATATAATATTTATTCCGAAAACAAGGATTTTTTCGGTAAAACAGAAACAGAACTTCTGCTTGAGCTTACTGAGGATATTTCTTTTGCGCTGGAATATATTGAGCTTGAAAATGAAAGACATATCATTGAAGACCGGTACAAAAACATTGTGGAAAAGGCTCCAATTGGTATTTACGTGCATCTTGAAGGAAAAATTACTTACATAAATCCTGAAGGCTACAGCATTTTGGGTGCGGCAACGCATAAAGAAATTGTTGGTAAGGATATATTTGAATTGATCCACCCTGAATATAAGGAAATTGTTCTAAGTAGACTCGAAAAGGTTCAGGAAGGCATTGCAGCTTCTGAGCTTGAAGAAAAATTCATTAAGGCTGATGGTACTGTTGTTGAAGTGATGGTCTCGGCAATTCCCTATTTTCATGAAGAAAAAAAGGGGGCACAGGTTTTTTTCCGCGACCTGACAGAGCAAAAGAAAACACAACGTGAAATTAATGAGACAAATGAGCGTTTTAGACTTATCACCAAAGCAACTAATGACGCTTTGTGGGATTGGGATCTTTTAACAGATGACGTATGGTGGAATGATGGTTTTAAAGATCTGTTCGGATATAACGATGATGAGATCGGCGAAAAGATAGGTTCATGGGAAGAACGGATCCATGAAAATGACAGGAAGAAAATTATCAGCGGGCTTCATAACGCAATAAGTTCCGGACATGATTTCTGGTTCGATGAGTATTCCTTCCTGAAAAAAGACGGAAACTACGCATATGTTTTTGACAGGGCATATATTCTTAAGGATAGCGGCGGCAAACCATACAGAATGGTTGGCAGTATGATAGATATTTCTTTCAGACGCAAAATGGAAAATGAACTGAAAGAAAGTGAAGAAAAATGGCGCTCACTATTTGAAAATAGCCCCAGTGTCATATTTACAATTGATAAACAATTTGCAATTACAGGCATAAACAGGTCATTTATTAACAGGTATAACAGTGACGAGATTATAGGAATGAATGCCTTTGAACTTATTCAGGAAGATGAACAGACCAGGGTAAAGGAAATAATTGACAGAGTATTTTCTGAT